>CAZEDI010000009.1:0-47828 GCA_964510865.1 uncultured Halobacteriales archaeon | reverse complement strand
TCCGCCCACCGCCGTCATAAAACTTCCCAAAGAATTCGACGTACTCCAGGCGCATGGCCTGTAATCCCGCGCTCGTGATACCGAGAGCGAAGACGACGAGGTGGCCGACGACGAGCAGGATCACCCCGGAGATGAATGCGAGGATCGCGGTCCCACCTCCATCCATGTTGAGTAATCCTTGGAAGACGACGGTCCCGTGCGAGGGGTCACCGAAGGTGATGTAGTGCAGTTCGCTTTCCGCGCCGTGACCAGTTTCGTAGAGGCCGAACACGAACAGGTTAACGACGAACGCCATCCCGGCTTTGGCGAGTAGGACCGCCATAAGCCGCATGTATGATAACACGTTGACGAGCACCTGCAGAATTTCGACGGATTGGACACCTTCACCGATCCCGAGCATGATCGCGCCGATACCGATCACTCCGAGGAACGGGTAGTTCAGGCTATCCGGCAGTCCCATGAACCCGACGGGGATTGCACCGGTGGGGCCGAGGGTGTCGGCGAATAGGGATGGTGAGAGGTTTGGGAGGATCACGAAAATCCATCCCCACACCCCGATCATCAGCACAATCCACGATCCACTCTCGAAGATGGCGTCCTTGAACCCATGGATCGCGTGGTCCTTGACGAAGGAGAGGACGTGCCCGAGCGTCACGTGAAGGAGTCCGACGAACAACGTGATCAGCATCCACGCCTTGGCAAACTCGGTGGTACTGAGCCCTTTCTCGATCGGCGGTCCTGCGTCTCCCCAGATGAGCGTGCCAAAGGAGTGGAGTCCAAGGAACTCGCCGTAGAGGATGCCGAACAGGATCGTGAAGGCACCACACCATACACCGACGCCCCCGAGCTTCTGGATCCCTTCGCTGTCCACTTTCGTCATCATGAGGTAGCCGACTGCGGCATAGCCGATCCCGTATGCCACGTCACCGATCATATACCCAAAGAACGCGGGAAACGTCAGGAACAACAGCCACGTCGGGTCAAACTCGGTATAGCGGGGGCGACCGACCGTTTCGACGAGTAGCTCCAATGGCGCAATTAGCGGTGGGTTATCGAGCACCACTGGCGGTTCGTCCTTCCCCATGGTCGCGTCGCCGCCATCGGTGGCGAGATCTTCCTCGACCGCTTCAGTGTGTTCGGGGTGGCCGTGACGGTTGTACGCAGCCCGTTCGAGTTCGTCCACATCGACGTGATCGCCAATCGCGTCTTGGATGGCATCGACGAGGTCACCATATTGGTCACTCGGGATCCACCCCTCCGCGACGAACGCGTTCTCGGTCGTCGCGAATCGGAGCGGCGCTTCGGCCTTCTGGACCTGGATCGAGAGGTGTTCCTCGACGGCGAGCAGTAAGCCAGCCGCGTCGAGCCTGATCTCCTCCAGCTGTGATTCGACGCTCTCGATTTTCTGTTCGATCTGTTGGCGTTCGTGTTCGAGTTCCTCGAGGTACGCGGTCGGCGATCCCGAGCCTACAGGCACGTCGGTCGCGGTGAATTCGGCACCGACGAGCGCTTCTTGGAGCGTATCGTCGTCGGTTCGTGCGTACGCGGCGACCATCTCGTCGCCGGCGAAAACCTCGTAGGGGACGTCGACATCTGCTACGGCACGTCTGACCTCCTCGCCGTCTCCGGTACCGACCGCGACAGCAAGCGAATCGTATCCACGCAACAGGTCGAGATCGATCCCGAGATCGGCAAATGGCTCGACTGCAGAGATCTCTTCTTCGACCTGACGAAGGTCATCTCGCAGGGCCGATCGGCGATCGTCGAGTTCGTTGACCGACAACCGGATCTCTTCGAGACGCTCCTCGACGTCCTCGTCACTTACATCTTGGATCGGGCCGGCATCGGCTTCGTCGAGGTCGAGGATGCTCTCGAGAGAGCGCACCGTTACCAGCGTCCCCGAGGCTTCTTCGGCGCCCTCGATCGGATCACCTGGCTCGAAGTCCGCCCAGGTCTCGTCGTACTCCGAGAGATCGAGGAGGTTGAGGTCGTGGACGACCTCGATTGCGTCCTCCATCACGCGCTTGGAGCCGGTAATCGACACCCGGCTCATCCGCTCAGGTCTGAGCATGAACGGCCTCCTCGAAGCGCTCGACGACGAAGTCGATCACCTCCTCACGGTTCGACGCCGCCTGGTCCCTGAGCGCGTCGCGCTCCGCCTCGCCTTCCGCGAGTATCTCCGCTCGCTCCGCGTCGATCTCCTCGCGGGCGGCGGCGAGACGTTCCTCCCGCAGTTCCTCGGCCTCCCCCTCGGCGTCAGCACGGATCTCATCGGCACGCTCTCGCGCCTCCTGGATCCGTTCTTCGGCGTCGGCCTCGGCTTCCTCAATAATCTCGTCGGCCTCGCGCTCGGCCGCGCGGACCTCCTCCAACGTCTCTGGCCTGGCCATGTTCGAGAGTGTCCACGACGGCTATTTGGGAGTTGCGAAGTTCGGTCCGGACACCTCCCCCCGCCACGGTCCTCCGTGGAACCGATCAGATCGGAACGATATTGGGCTCCCCGTCCTGACCTCCGATTTGATGGGTATGCTCGCCATGGGCGTTCTCGAGAATAAGGCCAGGGCCCGCGTTTTCTATCGCTTTTTCTCGAAGATCTACGACAGGGTCAACCCACTTATCTGGACCGAGGAGATGCGCACGGAAGCAATCGCGATGCTCGATCTCGAGCCAGACGACCGAGTCCTCGATGTCGGCTGCGGCACGGGCTTTGGGACCCAGGGGCTACTAGAGCATGTAGACGTGGTCCATGGCCTTGATCAGAGTGAACACCAACTCGAGCGTGCGTACAGGAAGTTTGGGAAATGTGGATCCGTCCGATTCTATCGCGGTGACGCAGAGCAGCTCCCGTTTCGTGATGATTCCTTCGACGTCGTGTGGTCGTCGGGGTCGATCGAATACTGGCCGAATCCGATTGAGGCGTTGGTGGAACTCCGACGCGTGGCTCGCCCGGGAGGTGGTGTTTTGGTCGTTGGTCCCGACGCTCCGAAGACGACGCTCTTCCAGAAACTTGCGGACGCTATTATGCTCTTTTACGACGAGGAAGAGGCTACTCGAATGTTCGCCGAAGCAGGCTACGACACGTTCGAGCACCGAGTAGTCCAAGCTCGACCAGCCGCACCGAAGGCTATTGTCACGCGCGCGACGACGCCTGAATAGTACGGTACGCCCTGGGGTACCGCTCACTCCTCGACAGTGACCTCCGCACGGGCAATCGGCAGGCCGTTCTTGAGAAGGCGGATAACGATGTCCGCCCCCGGGAGCATATCTGGTTCATTCGAGCCTGCAACCACGAATCGGGTCGTTTCCCCGGGTTCCCACTGTTGGTCTGTTGCGCTATTGAGCGGACCGCTCGGCCATCCTTTGAACCCCTTCATGCTTTTGAATGGCGCCGAAGGCTGGTATTTCAGCGGCTCGCCGTCCACCATGATGCGGAGCTCGACATCACTGACATCGATCGTGGGCCCACCACTATGAACGAGGACGATTTCACCGTTACTGGATGCGGTCGCATCGAGGACTATCGGCTCGTCAACATCGGGAATCGCCCCCAGTTCGAACGTCGTCGTCGCCAGGACTGCCGCCAGGACCACTGTGATCCCCACGAGTAACGCCACGGCGACCACAGGCGAGGTGCCACGGGCCACGGCGCTCGGTGGGTCGTGTTCCGGTTTGAATCTTCGTCCATGGGCGAATTCGTGGTCTCGACACCGTCAGGTGGTCTCGTTGAGGGCTGTCGGTTCTATCCCCCAAACCTGGGCAACAACGTCGCCAGTGGATGTCCGCGCGGTAATGTCAAGCCGACCTGCGTGGGGAGCGAGCACCCACGTGACACCACTGCTGCCAGACTCTACCTTCATTCCGTTTATCTCGACTGTGTTTGAAACTAGAACCCCCGATGAATTGTGATACGTTGCTATTCGGAGGGGTCCACCAGGAACGGTTCGATTGACGACCATACGTGTATCGTTTTGGACGAACGTTACCGAGGGTTGACTGGTGAGTCTATCGAGCTCTCGGGTTTGGACTTCGTAGTAGACACGTTCAGTCCCGCCATCGACGTAGGAACGGATCGTTCCACCGGTGACTTGCAATTCGAAGATATACGCATGAGTCCCGATGCTCTGGAGATTGGGAGACTGATCGGGGAGGTTATACCACTCTGCCACTTCGGAGAAGAGTTCTCCAGCTCTCGTGAGCGGGGTGAGTTGTTCTGCAGGAAAGCTCTGCCGGTCGAAACGGTACGTCTCTCGGACGTATTCACCATCGACGACCGTGGACAGCGTGATTCCGGATGGTGCGGTGGAAACGTACGTGAGGGACGCGGTGCGAGCGCCTCGGAAGGTCCGTACGAGTTCAGTCCGGGCCGTTCCAACAAATGGTGCGAGATCTCGTCGCAACCGGTTCACCCGGTCTTGGCGATTCGATTGCGGAGCGGTTAGTGAGTTGATTTCCGACAGCCATGCCACGAGTTGTTGTGCTTCCACCGTCGCCTCGGCGATGTCCCCGAGCAGCTGTCGTCTGTCAACAGATCCGTTGACAAATGCGTGCCATTGCTGGCGTTCCGCATTACGGAGTGCGGCCGTTCGGTTCTCGATTTGTTGGAGCCCATTGTTTATGACGGTGTTTTGATCATTTGTTTCAGTGAGTCGGGCCTCGAACGCGTAGCGTTCTAGACGGGCCCCCGCATCACTTCGCGCTTGCGCGACGGAGGCCGAGACGTCAACCGAGCCTTTCGCGAGCTGTGCTTCCGAGGGAGACCCGGGCAGTAACATCGCGACGTCACCAGTCTGTAGAGTGTATCTGGTTTCGAATGATGCTGGAGGGCTGCCCGATGCAATGGCCCCGATGACGAGGACGCTGCTCACGATGAGCGCAACCGAGAACAGGACGGCGCGGACCATTACTCACCTGATTTCGACTGGACCGACTAAAAGTCGTCCCATTACCCAGTCGTGTGCGTCCGACACGCGTGCGCCATTAGAATGACGATGGCGGTAGGGGTGGCTTAGAAAGCGTTTTCTTGCAGGCGTCAGGAAGTCCACAGCATGCGGCCGACCGCCGCCGGTGGCTCTCCCCTGATCCTGGTCCTCCTTGCTGTGCTCCTGGCGAGCACAGCGTCCGGATTGGCCGCTGGTGTGACGGTGGATACGGGACACACGCGTACACAGACTGCAGATTCATATACCACCATCTGGACCGTGTCGATCGATCGGGATGGCGATGCCCGGTGGACGATCGAGTGGCACTTCCACCTCGATACGGAAGACCGACGGGCAGGGTTCCAGCGGTTGGCAAATGAGTTCGAAAACGGGTCGAATGAGCACCTTACCGTGGAACCGTTCGAACGTGCAAACCGTCTCGCAGCAGAAGCGACCGATCGCGAGATGGCTATCGACGCCGTCCGTCGAACGACACGAGTCCAGAACGATACTGGCATCCTCGAACTGTCGTTCACCTGGCGATCATTCGCCGTGGTCGACGGCGATCGGCTCGAACTCGGTGACGTCTTCCAGACGCCAGAGGGAACCTGGTTGCCGGGCTTAACCGAGGATCAGGTCCTCATCATCGAATTTCCTCGAGGCTTCACCCCGGAGAATCTAGTGTGGGAACTCCGGAACGGGGCAGTGTATATCGATGGACCGGTCACGTTCTCCCCGGGCCAACCCGCGGCGACATTTGTGCTCACGGGGAATACCCCAACAGCGACACCCACCGTGACGCCAACGGCATCACCCACCCCGACAATTCCGGGCCCGTCACCGACTCCTGCACAGGGTGACGAAGTGGTCGTCCCCCTCGTCGGGCTCCTCCTGCTGTTGGTCGTCGGAGCCCTCGCAGTCCTCGTCTGGCAGCACAACGGTGAATTGCCCGGATGGGCTGGAGGGACGGAACCAGGAGACGGTCCCCACCCGGGAGGCGACCCGACACCGTCGAATCCCACGGCCTCGGCGTCACCGGCTGCCCCTGAGCCTGAGAGTTCGTCGGTTGACCAGACTACCGAATCCGAAGCGCAGTCCGAACCACTACTCTCTGATGAGGAACGAGTCCTTCAGTTGCTCGCAGATAACGATGGTCGGATGAAGCAGGCGAAAATCGTCCAGGAGACGGACTGGTCGAACGCAAAAGTGTCTCAGCTCCTCACCGACATGGCGGAGAAGGGCGAAGTAGAGAAGCTCAGAATCGGCCGTGAGAACCTCATCTCGCTTCCTGGACGGAGCCCGGACGGTGTTGAATAAGGTCGCCATATCGCCGACTATGTGTGATGATCTGGTCGAGCCGGGGAAACGCTTACCGCCGACGGTGCGGTCGATGCAGGTATGAAGGTCCTCGTTGCGCTCACCGACGCAGCTGACGTGGCGGACGATTTCGAGATCGAGGGGACGCGAATCGACGAACGGTACCTAGAGTACGACGTGAATGAGTGGGACGAGTATGCAGTCGAGGAAGCTGTTCAGCTTGCGGAATCCGGCGTTGCTGAAGAGGTCATCACAGTCACCATCGGCCCGGAACGTGTTGAAGAAAGCATTCGAAAAGGATTGGCAAAGGGCCCAGACCGGGCAATCAGGATCTGGGACGACGGACTCGCCGATCGTGACCTCCTCGACGTCTCCACCAAAGCCGATCTTCTCGCGGGTGTCGTTGCCGAGGAGGAGCCGGCGCTCGTCCTCACGGGGGTCCAGGCCCACGACGACAGCTTCGGTGCGACAGGTGTTGCACTCGCTGAATCAGTTGGGTACGAGTGGGCTGCCGTCGTCAATGACCTCGATCTCGACGGAGAGATCGCCCACGTCCATCGCGAACTCGAAGGGGGTATGGAGGAGGTAACTGATGTCGATCTCCCCGCTGTCCTAACGATCCAGACGGGGATCAATGAGCCCCGATACGCCAGCCTTCGAGGAATCCGGGCGGCGCAATCGAAAGAGATCGACGTTCGTTCCCCTGCCGACCTCGATGTTGCGGTTGACGAAGCGACGCTCCGTCTCACCGAGATGTACGAGCCCACGTCCGAAAGTGAAACAATCTACGTCGAGGGCTCTCCACCGGAACAAGCGTCGGCGATCGCTGACGTCCTCCGGGAGGAGGGGGTGGGTGGATGACGGTCCTCACAGTAGCCGAGCACCGGCGGGGTGAACTCCGAGACGTAAGCCTCGAGCTTCTCACCGCTGGGCGGGCCATCGCGAACGGAATCGGTGGCGAGTTGCACGCCGCAGTTATCGGCGGTGACGTCGAGGCACATGCGGAGAAGCTGAATCGACAGCACGTGGATATGATCCACACTGTGGAAGACGGTGAGGAATTCAACCACGGCGTATACGTCCAGGCCGTCGAACAGCTCGCACGTGACCTCGACCCGTCCATCGTGCTCCTTCCGAACTCCGTCAATGGGTTGGACTATGCACCCGCGGTCGCCGAGCGACTCGGCGTACCACTCGTGACTGATGCTATCGGCATCGATGTAAACGACGGACTGTCCGTCACCCGGGAGATGTACGGGTCAAAAGTCGAAACCGCCGTTTCCGTCGACCTCCCCGCGGTCGTGACGAGTAGGGGTGGGGAATGGCCACCTGCCACGGAAGCCGGGAACGCGGAGATCGTTCCGTTCGAGGCGAGCATCGATGAGGACGCCATCGGGGCACAGGTTCAGGGGTTCCAGGAGGTGGGCGGTGGGTCGATCGACATTACCGAGGCTGACGTCCTCGTTTCGATCGGCCGTGGGATCGGCGAGGAAGAGAATCTCGACCTCGTCTTCGATCTCGCCGACGCGCTTGGTGCAACGGTCTCGGCCTCTCGACCGATTGTGGATAACGGCTGGCTCGAGCGAGGGCGTCAGGTCGGCCAGTCCGGAAAGACGGTGACGCCCGATGTCTATCTCGCACTCGGCATTTCCGGCGCAGTTCAGCACGTCGCGGGGATGAAGAACGCGGGGACAATCATTGCTATCAACACTGATCCGAATGCGCCTATTTTCGATATTGCGGATTACGGAATCGTCGGCGATCTCTTCGAGGTGGTGCCGGCACTGATCGACGCGTTTGAAGGATGACGTCGCCAAGGGGCTCATCCTCTATCGAGGCCACCGAGGGTTCGTTGGCACACGATACAGATACTGCTCCCACGACGAGCGACGGCACGTGTCCTGCCTTGATGGATCAGCTGACTGCGATCCTCGATTGATCCCGTGGAGGTCCACAGTCGGTCTGGATCACTATCGCATCGCCACGTATTTGCACGGCCGGATCCGGATTCTCGTTGATGGAGTACCTCGAACGTCGGCGAACGCTGATCGAAGATCGGCTCGGCGAGGTGCTCACACAGGTCGAGCCGGGGACCCTGGGTGACCAGGTCGAACGAGTCGCACTTTCGGGGGGAAAACGTGTTCGGCCGACGGTGACAGTGCTGGCGTGCGAGACCGTCGGAGGCACGCCCGAGGCAGCACTCGACTTCGCCGTCGGGATCGAGCTCATCCACAACGCATCGCTCATAGTCGACGACATCATTGACGAATCGGACGTCCGGCGGGGAGGGCCGAGTGCGTGGGCAGCGTTCGGGCATGGTGGTGCCGTCATTGCCAGTGACGGCCTCATGGGAGAGGCGTTCGAGTGCTTTCGGCCAAGTCCGATTGCGATGGAACGCGCCACGGACGCCATCGTGGAGCTGGGGGAAGGTGAAGCGACCGAACTGGTCGCAGCGCCCGACACCGAGACGGAGTACCTGGAACTCGCGCGTCGGAAGACGGGAGCGTTGTTCCGTGCAGCCGCGGAGCTAGGTGGGATTGCAGCAGATGTTGAGGTAGAAACCGTGGATGGACTCGGCGAGTATGCCGAACGGGTGGGAGTCGCCTTCCAGATCCGCGACGATGTTTTGGACGCGACAGCAGACGCCGACACGCTCGGAAAACCAACCGGCCAAGATGCCGAGATGGAACGCCCGTCAGTTCTCCAAGTGACGGATCTCACGGCCGAGGAAGCCAACACGCGAGCTCGGGAGGAAGCCGATAATGCCTTGGACGCGTTGGAGGGTCTTCCGGTCGCGGATCCGACGGCCAGGGATTATCTCGCAGACCTCGCAGAGTTTGTCGTCACGCGAGAACGCTGACCTCCTCGCGACCTACGTTCGGGCGGCCTGGCCTTGATGGGACTCGACAACGGCGAATGTGAGGGTGCTCAGCACACCAACCAACGTCCCGATCGTGATAAGCGCGGCAAGCGAGGTAAGCGTGAGTTCTCCGACGAAGAACCCGCTGACCGCATGGAGGACGGTGGCAATAGCGAGAACGTAGAAGGGCGCGTTGAGGTACCGCCACTCGAACTGGTCGGCGAGATACTCGTCCGTGATCTGGCCCAAGCTGGAAGTTATCCCCGCTGCGGCGAGCCACCGGATGGCGCCATAGGTAAAGGTGGCCAAGATTTCCACGGGTCCCGTCTCTCCCCCCGCCTGTGCACTCTGGAAGAAGTCATACCCTCGGGAACCCCCAATCACGACGAGCACGAGCGCGACGACATAGGTAACGAGAGTGACACGACCAGCGTAGAGCGACTCGCGGATCCCGCCGAACGCATCGGCGATCGACCTCTCGAGGCCGAGCCCCCTGACCAGCACGTAGAGCCCGAGGAGCCCGGAGGAGGCACCGAGGACTGATCCCGGAAGCCCGACGTAGTCGGCGATGACTGCCAAGGGGTAAATCAGGAGCAGGATGCCGAGAGGGACGAGAATCGTTCCCCGCGTCTCCGGGTCGTCGAGTACCTGTTTGATCGTGTAGTACATCGACTCGAGGTCCTCCGCTTGCCTGACGACAACGCGTCGAACACCGTCAATCGTTGCCCGGGAACGGATCACCGGGAGGACTGACTCGTCCTGCGCCCCATCGGTCACGACCAGAACCCGGACATCGTCCGATTCGAGTGTGTCGAGAACGGCGTCTAGCTGGGCTCCGACCGCTCTCGTCGCGTGGACGTCTCCACCCGCCGTTCCGGCGACGGCGGCGATTTCGAGAGGATCGTCATTTCGCTGATAGATGTGCAACCCCTCGAACAGGACGTTCACGTCGGAATCCTCGGGATCGGCCGTCGCGAGGGCGACGGCTGCTGCCTCGACTGCCTCGGCACCCACAACGGGGGTTTCGATATGCGTCTTTCGGCCGAGGTCGTCATCGAGATCCACGCACAGCACCAGCAGCATCACCTCCCGGTAGCGAGGCAGTGGTTAATTGTCTTCTGGCGGAACGCTCGAAGGTGGGCCTCACCACAGTCGGTTCCCGGAGTAGGCCGCGCGAACCCCACATACGTAAGCGTAAAGGCGCGTGGTCGGTTACGCGATGTCATGCCTGACTGCCCTCTCGCGGACGAGTGTCCGAGCTTCTCGGAGCGCATAGAAGGGCTCGGTTGCCAACACTACGGTGACCGGGGTGGGGCCGAGTGGTGTAACCACTACGACATGCCCATCGAGGACCTCAAGGAACAACCCGTCAAGATCGGCGAGGAACACGTGATCGACATCGTCGACATGCACGAAAGCGGAGCGGGGGTTGGCCATACTGAGGATGGGTTCGTGGTGTTCGTCGACGGACTCCTCCCGGAAACGCGAGCAAAAGTCGAGATCTCGAAGGTGCTGTCTAACCACGCTCGGGCCGAGGTTATCGAACGCCTTCCGATGGAGGATGAGGAGGACGAGGGCGAAGAGGCCGAGGACACGGACGAAGAGACGGCCGGCGAAGACGAGGCTAGTCCGCGACTGGGCAGTCGCGAGGACTTCTGGGGGAGCTAGCCCCCACTCAGAAGAGACCGTTCTCCTGCAGTTCGTCTACTGCATCCCGGACCCGTTGTGTTTCGTCGGTGGGAACGACGAGTATTCTATCATCGTACGCGGCAATTACGAGATCAGAGACGCCGATAGCTGTCACGTGCACGTCATCTCCAGCAACAACAACTCCATCAGTATCGAGCTGGAGCGAGGCGGCGAGCTCCTCTCCAAACACGCGTGCAACGGCATCCCAAGAACCGAGGTCATCCCACGCGAACGCTCCGGGGACGACGTACACGTCCGCCGATCGCTCCATGACGGCGCGATCGACACTGATTGATTCGACGACCGAGAAGCCAGCTTCGGGCTCGTCCTCAGCAAGTGCCTCGAGGAGGGGGTCGAGGGGAGTATCTCGAGCTTCCCGACGGAGCGTAGCGGGCGTCCACGCGAATATCCCAGCGTTCCAGTAGTATCCCTCGTCGACGTAGTGGGCTGCCGTATCGCGGTCCGGCTTTTCGTGGAACGCGTCGACGGGGGCATATCCTCCCCGCTCTTTCCCGGGCTGAATGTATCCGTATCCAGTGTCCGGCTCTTGAGGTTCGATACCAATCGTCACCAGCCCACCTGTCTCGATGGCGACCTCTGCCGTCCGGCGTGCAACTGCTTCGAAGTCTCCCTCGATGACGTGATCGCTCGGGACACAGAGGACGACTGGATCGTCGTATCGCGTGTCGACCACGTGTGTCGCGTACAGGAGTGCCGGTCCGGTGTCTTTCCCCTCGGGCTCGACGATAACACTCTCCTCAGCTATGTGCTCTTGGACGTCGTCGGCGAAGGCTGCCTGCGTCGAAACGATCACGTCGTCGGCAAACTCCAGCCGGTCGATAGTCCGCTCGAGCAACGAGCGATCAGAACCGAAGGAGAGGAACTGTTTTGGCCGGTGTCGGCGCGAGGCGGGATAGAGGCGGGTACCTGTCCCCCCGGCCATGACGACGGCGACGAGCGGTCGATCCATGGCGACTGCAGTGCCCCAGTCGGGAAAAATCCACCCACTGGGTCGGGGACTCCGGACAGAAGTGAGAGACGATCAGAACGGAAGAGAGACCCCGTAACGCTCGATATTTCACTTCCGCCGGGCTAGCAACACTTTAAATACTGTCCGGCTCCAACCGTCACATGCCTCCCATCCGAAAACAACGCGGAGGCGGAGCGACATGACAGATTTGCGTACACACGCAGTAGAGATACACGAGCAGTTCTCGGACCACCTCGACCTGTCTCCAGAGGACGTGGAAACGCGCCTCGAGACCCTCGTTTCGGAGTACAAAGTACCGGTCGAGGAGGCCCGACGGAGCGTCATCAACCACTACCTCGACGAGGCTGGCTTGGAGCGTGAAGAGATCGGCGGGAGTGGCTCCGAGCACGTCGACGTCGCGACCATCGAAGAGCCCGAGCAGTGGGTCGATGTTGTCGGGAAAGTCGTCGAACTCTGGGAACCCCGGAGTGACTCGATCGCACAGGTCGGTCTCCTGGGTGACGAATCCGGGACGATCAAGTTCACGAAGTGGGCCAAGTCCGATCTCCCCTCACTCGAGGAGGGCGAGGTGTACCGCCTCGGGAACGTCGTCACCGACGAGTACGAAGGTCGGCATTCGATCAAGCTCAATAGCACGACGACGGTCGAGCGGATCGAAGAAGAGCTGGAGGTCGGTGACAACGACGTCGACGTCGAAGGCGCCTTGATCGACATCCAATCGGGGAGCGGTCTGATCAAGCGGTGTCCCGAGGAGGACTGCACGCGCGTCCTGCAGAACGGACGGTGTTCGGAACACGGCGAAGTGGAAGGCGAATTCGACCTCCGGATCAAAGGCGTCCTCGACGATGGCGAAGCGGTCCACGAGGTCCTCTTCGATCAGGAGCGCACCGAGGCCGTCACCGGTATTGCGCTGGATGCGGCAAAGGACATGGCGATGGATGCCCTGGACACGTCGGTGGTCGCCGACGAGATGCGCACAGAGATCCTAGGTCGATACTACCACGTCACGGGGCCACGCTTCAATCGATACGTCCTCGTTGACGACGTCGAGGAGATCGACGAGAAGGCCGATCCGGAAGCTGCCCTGATCAAAGCGAGGTCGATAGCATGAGTTCGGCACCAACGAGAGAGGTCGCACGGCGCGTGTTCGCCCGTGAATTCAACGACGCCACGTACACGTTCAAAGAGTCCGACGAGGAGCGTGCTCCCGTTTACAGTCTGCTCCCGACTGGCGAGCGCGCAAACCGTGTCTTCGTCGTCGGCACGCTCACCGAGACGGAGGACGTTGGCGAGGACTCGGAGTACTGGCGGGGTCGCGTGGTCGATCCCACCGGGACGTTTTTCGTCTACGCCGGGCAGTATCAGCCGGAAGCTGCAGGCGTGCTGCGCGAGACACAGGCACCAGCCTACGTCGCAGTTGCGGGCAAGCCTCGAACCTATGAGACTGATGAAGGCGACGTGAACGTCTCCCTCCGTCCCGAATCGATCACCGTCGTCGACGAATCCACTCGCGATCGCTGGGTTGTCGAAACGGCGGAACGAACCCTTGATCGCATCGGACGGTTCGTCGAGGACGAGACGCACGAGTACGTCCAGATGGCACGCGAACAGTACGGCGAGGACGTCTCGAGCTACCAGGAGATGGTGATCGAGGCGCTCGAGGAGATGGAGGAGTCGGCCCCCGAAGCCACAGCCTGAGCGACTCGGTTCTCCACTTTTTATACGTGTGCGTCCGTACTATCACACTCTCATGAGCAGTTCCGATGGGATCGATCAGGCAGTGAAACGGCCACGTGACCGGTTCGAGGATGCCGTAGAGTAGATGAGCGAGTCGACGCGGCAATAGGTGATGAAGGCTATCGTTGAGCTCAAGGAGCGTATCGAACAACCCCGAACTCGATCGTAGTCCCTTGGATCGAGATAACTGCCACCCGGACAGTGATCGAGTAGTAGCTGCCGTCGTGCGGACACACGTCTGACGAACGATTAAGGTCCCCGAACTCCGAGTATCGAATCCCGATGGGTAACAAGAATAAGACTGTCTCCTTCCGAGTGAACGAGGAGACCTTCGAGGAACTCCGGGACATCGCGGAGAAGCGCGATCTCTCGCTCTCCTCGGTCTTTCGGGATTACGTCGACATGTTCGTCGACCACGAAGGGCAGGTACGGATCATCGCGAAGGATAGTCTCGAGGACGAGGAGGGGGAGTTCCCTCCGACGATCGAGGTGTCAAAGGACTTCGTTCGCGAACACGAACGACTCGAACTCGAGAAGGAATATCTCGAACTCGAAGTCGATCACCTCCGGGAGCAACTCGAGGAGCACCAGGCGTATATCCGCGAGCTTCAGGACCGCCTTGAGAGCGATGGCGACGACGTGATCCACCTCGAAGATCTCGACGAGGAAATCTCGGACTCCGGAGAGGAAACCTTCCGTATCGGCCGTGACATGGGCGATCTCGAGTAGGCCCGATCCGCGTCGAAACCCACTTGTCCCACCCGACCTGTAGCACGTCGTAGCATGTCCGCTCCCAATACTGGTGCATCGTCGTTCTCCTCGGGAGCGGATAGTACCTCGATCCCGTCACGTCGGGCCTAACCCGCCGCGTTCGGGACCGGTGCTCCCTCGCTCTCTCACTGATCGACTACAGAGCACCTGCCACACCACCGATACACATGCCATCGATATTCCCTGAACGCATCGAGACCGACCGCCTCGACCTTCAGCGCCTGAGCCGCGACACGATCGACCCCCTGGAACTCTACGAGGTCTGTGGGAACCACGAGCGCATCGAGGAGATCACGGAGTACCTCACCTGGAGCCCCCACGGGACGATCAAGGAGACGATCGAGTTTATCGACGCCGCAGAGGCCGACTGGGATGCAGCGGAGACAGCGACGTATCTGATTCGGCCACGCGACGGCGAGGATGGAGCCGGCGAGATTGCCGGGACGACGGGCCTCTCCGTGGAATGGGACCGACGGATAGCCCGACTGGGTATCTGGCTCCGCCCCCGATTCTGGGGCCGTGGGTACTCCGGGGAGCGCGCAGACGCGCTGGTCGAGCTCGCCTTCGAACGCCTCGATCTCGAGGTCATCGTCGTCGAGCACGAGGACGGCAATGAACAATCGCGACGGGCGATCGAAAAATACGTCGAGGCGAATGGCGGTCGCCACGAGGGCCTCCTCCGGAACTCCATGGTCAACGACGGCGAGCCGGTCGACCAGCACCGCTATACGATCAGCCGGGAGGAGTACCGGGACGCGGCGAGCAGGTAAGAAGCCGGGATCTAGAGGAGTGACTTGCGCGCGCCACGAATCCGATTCGACGCCTCCTCGCTCTCTTCGACGTCGGCAAGGGATTCTGCGGCTTCCAGTGTCCGGACGGCGTCGTCGAGAAAGGAGAGCACGTCTCCGGGGTACGCATAGAGCATGTAGTCCTCGCCCATGACGTCGACGATGGCGTCGGGGCCCATGCCCTCGGCGCGGAGCTCGAGCAGGTAGCGCATGAACTTTTCTTCGGCGTGGCCACAGTAGGGATTCGAGTCGCAGTTGCAGTCGAGGAAGTCCTCGGTGAAGTCAAGTACCCGCTCGCGCGTCGCGTCGTCGAGCTTGTCGAGGTCACCGGTGAAGAGGAGATCGAGTGTCGCTCCGCTGAACGCGCTCCGGGGAAACGATGTATCGAGCTGGGAGGCGATCTGGCGGTGGTTCTTCACGTAGATCTTGTCGGTGATCGCCACGAGTGCATGACCGTAGTTGGGAGGGCGGGAAAAGCGCATCGGCGCGGAACGGAACGTATTTCAAATCCCGGACGCTTATTTCCTGTTGCAGTGTCCGGGTTGGGGTAGTGGCTATCCTCCAGCCTTGTGGAGGCTGGGACGTGGATTCGATTTCCGCACCCGGACTGGTCAATTTTATAATATATCCTGTCCCGGTTTAGACCTTCATTTCACATCACTATATAGTTGTTTTTATCTAAAAAAGGACATCTTTCTACTATGAGTAAAGACGAGTATCGTTGCCCGACTTGCGGCGCTGAATTCACCACCAGGCGGGGCCCTGGCGTCCATCACAGTTCCGTACACGGTGAATGGTTGCCGAATCGTGAATGCGACCAATGCGGCGACGAATTTTATAGCGACTACGCGAAGCGATACTGTTCCGAAAGGTGTCTCGAAGAAGCAGCCCCTTACGCCGGGGAGAACAATCCCAACTATCGCGGTGGAAAAGTGCGGCGGAGTGCAAGGTGTGTGGCGCGTCCTTCGAGTACTACCCGTCAGAGAAGGAGGGGGTGTTCTGTTCAGAGTGTGTGGAGAACAAAACCAGGCAAGAATCTCAAGGCATCTCCGGTCCAGACCATCCACGCTGGAACGGAGGCCCAGTACAACTCTCCTGTGACGTCTGTGGTGACTCATTCGAGCGGCACCCGAGTTCGATAACCGGAGAGGCGACCCTCTGTGGAGATGAATGCCGAGCGAAGTGGCTCTCGGATGCCTACACCGGCAAGGGGCACCCACATTGGAACGGTGGAGGCAACGGCCCCTACGGCAGAGGGTGGACTCGTGTCCGCAGGGAGGCCTTCGAACGAGATGGCTACCAGTGTGTCATCTGCTCGAAGACGAAAGAAGAGATCGGTCGCAATCCGGACGTCCACCACATCATCTGGGTACGGGTCTTCGTCGAGTCGGATACACACGAGAAAGCGGACGCCCCCAGCCTCGAAAACGTGGTTTCACTGTGCGTGACCTGCCACCGGAAGGCGGATTTCGGCCATATCCCGAGAACGGAATTGCACTCGGTGGTTGGGATCACGTGAGCGAGCAGGGCGGCATGCTGTCGCCAGGGACGTGCTAGCGCCATGCCACGGAACCCCTACCTGACCCGGAACTCCTATGACCCAGGGCCGAAACGCGGGACTATGGTCGAGACGCGAATCCTGGGCGTTGTCTACCTCTTCGTCGTCGCGGCGATGCTCTCCTCGTCACTCCTCGTTACGAACTTCGGGTTCGGATTCGACGAACGTATTCCACAAGTCGCTATTGCCGCCGGGCTCGGGATCTTCTGGACGGGGTACTACGCCTGGGCGATTCACCCGAAACTCCTCTCGTACACCGGCATAGACGAGGACTAGTCCTCGAAGCGCTCGAGTGCGAGTGCACGAGCCTGGTCGTCGTTTTGCCCGTCGAGTAACCGGGCGATGACACGGCCCACAGCGGGAGCGAGCTGTATGCCCGAGGAGTTAAACGCCACAACAGAGAGTCCATCCGTCACCCGCCCGGCAATCGGATGACCATCCGGAGTATGTGTCCGGATGCCGACCCATTCCTCACAGAGGGGTGCATCGCTGACGGCGGGGAGGAACGTGGCCAGTTCGGTTTGAATCGTCTCTGCGAGGTCCTGTGGGACACGATCGGGGACCTCGTCGGGATCGTAGAGAACCTCGGGATCTGGGTCCGGCGGGTAGCGGCCGAGTAGTGCAGAGCCGGCATCGTCGCCTCGCACGTAGACCCCCGTCTCGTGGTGCGTAATGATCGGGAAGGTATACCCGGGCTCGTGAAGATCTACCCGAAGGATAGGAGCAAGCGAATGGCTGACGGGAAGGTCGACACCGGCGTCCTCGAGGAACCCGGGATTCCAGGGTCCAGCGGCACAGACGACATGGTCCATCTGGACGTGCTCGCCATCAACGAGTATCCCAGTCACGCGATCGCCGTCATTCACAAGTGTGTCCACGGGCGTATCCGTGTGGATATTCGTCCCGTGGGTGGCTTTCGCTCGTTCGACGAGCGCCGTTGCCAGTGGACGCGGTCGGAAAAAGCCGACGTGAGGACGGTATGTGGCGAGTTCGATCGCCGAGCTATCGAGGTGGGGGGCGAAGACGCATTCGTGAATCTCGTCACGATCGAGTGCTCTGACGCCGGTGCGTGTATCGGCGTATTCCCTGAGGGCAGTCGCGCCGTCTCCCGTCGTGGCGACGCGGAGTCTGCCCACATGGTCATATCGGAGATCCGCTGCGTCTGTCGCACACAGATCGTTGTACAGTCGCATACCGTAGCGTTTCAGCCGCTGTTCGAGTTCGCTCCCGTACTCGCCGAAGAACGCGGCGGATTTCGCGGTCGTCCCCTCTCCGATATCCCCTCGCTCGTACATCGTCACCGGTCGTCCGAGCTGTGCGAGATGGGCGGTTACGCTCGCTCCCGCGATTCCACCCCCGATCACGGCAACACCCGAGTCGGGATGGATGACGTCAGTCACGTTATTTCTCGAACCGGGGGTCACCGCGGGTCCCGTCCGCCCCCGTCACTGACAGGTCCTCTCGGGTGAACGATCCACCAGTCTGGATGACGTCGAACGCTGTCATGAGGTCGCTCCTAGTGAGCAGCCCGACGAACTCACCCCGGTCTTCGACGACAAGTCGGCCGATGTTGTTCGTCTGCAATGCGGTCATCGCTTCCATTGCATCCGCGTCGATGTCAACAGTTTTGATGTCGGTTGTCATCACGTCCTCGACGAGGAATGCTTCGCGCTCAACGGGCCGAACCTCCCGCGCATCCTCGAGCGTCACGAGACCGACGAGTTCCCCGTTTTCGATGACCGGGTACCCGGTGTGACGCTCCTCGAACATCCGTTCGACGAGTCCGGCAATAGTGGTCTCTCGCGAAACCGTGCTCAGCGAGTCCGCCGGTGTCATCACGTCCCGGACGGTCACTCCCTCGAACGCGGCTTTCAGGGCGGTCTGCTGGGCTTCCCCGGCAGCCCCGATATAGACGAAGAACGCGATCCCGATCAGGAGGAGCTGTCCGGTAAACAGTCCGACGAGTCCCATCAGGAATGCTGCGGCCTTGCCGACCTCTGCGGCGATGTTCGTCGCGCGGGCGTATGGCCGGGAGCGGGCGAGCAGGGCACGGAGGACCCGACCACCATCCATGGGGAACGCTGGAAGGAGGTTGAAACCGGCGAGCGCGAGGTTCATGAGAGCCAGGTACCCCGTGGCAAATCGTGTTACCTGCATCTCGGGGGGAAGGAGAACGAATCCAACGTAGAGGACAGCTCCGAGGACGACACTGACGATCGGGCCGGCGATGGAGATGGTGAGCTCCTGGCGCCAGTTCTCCGGCATCTCGGAAAACTGGGCAATCCCGCCAAAGATCCACAACGTGATGGAATCGATCGGATAGCCATAGCGCATTGCAACGATCGAGTGGCCGAGCTCGTGGAACACGACACCGACAAATAGTCCGACGGCAACGACCACGCCGATGACCCACGGAAGGTACGCCGGGGTGGTGAGGGTCGTCACGTCGAGACCGGCCATCCAGACGTCGTTGAAGAGCTCGACCTGGCGTTCGATTCCGGAGGCGATAATCCAGGCAAACAGTGGGAGCACGAGGAGGAACGTAAGATCGAGCTCGATAGGGATCCCGAAGGCCGACCCCACCCTGAACTGGCGCATACCGACTCTATCGACGGGCGCACCATAAACAGTCGGCTGCAGACGAGACGTCCGTCGCGCCAAAACGGTATGACGATCCGGCTCCTCCAGCTACGCATGACCGAGCCACTGGTACGACGGGCAGACGACATCGATTACGAGGCCGTTGACGCCGCCGAGGGCCTCAGAAAGGGCGTCCTTCTCGCCGAGGACCACGGTGCACCGCACTTCGCGATCAGGCGCTTCGAGCTCGAGCCGGGTGCCGAGGTGCCGAAACACACCAACGACGTCGAGCACGAGCAATACGTCCTCGCGGGCGAATACGTCGTCGGCATCGATGACGACGAGGTGACGGTCGGGCCGGGCGACTCGCTCCTGATCCCGGCTGGCGTCGTTCACTGGTACCGTAACGAGGGTTCTGAGCGAGGAGCGTTCCTTTGTGCCGTCCCGATCGGCGACGACGCGATCCAGCTCGTGAAGAACTGAAGCTCCCCGACCGGGGGAGGGGGTTTATTGGCTCACCATCTTACTCAGGGGATTGACCATTTCCGCCAAGTAGTGATCACTTGAGCTCGTCGGTCAATAAATTCCAGTGGTTCGAGAGATTTGAGCAATCGATCAGGTGGAATTCAAAACTCAAATTCCCCACAATCCCTCTCTGGAATTTCCCGAACTCAATCAGGATTAGAAAAAATCAATATGAAATTACCGTATTTTTCAGAAAATTCATAATTTCCTGCATTCAAGCAATCTTCTCGTTGTCGAGGATGGCTCCACACCTCATATTCCTGAGTGAGAGATTCTTTCGGGTCCAGATGCGTAACAGGCAAATATAAGGAGGTAATAAACTCTGACTTATCAGGTTTCCAGTATTTGTTTGACTTCCGTTGCACATCATGCCCATCAGGTAAAAGAATCAGCCCAGGTTGTTGACCTCCACTGAAACGGTGTTTAGGGTTTTCATCCAGATTCAATGTTAACTCTTCGTTAGAGTTGTTTTTGAACTCCAATCTGACACGGGCTGTACTGGAATCCGTCACTCCCCAATCAATTACAGTGACATCAAACTCCAGGTTCTTGATGTCTGGGTTTGTTTTTATATTGGAGACAGACACTACTAACCGTGGGGGTTCTAAATCTGCGTAATTGAGACCAAGATACCCAGCAACCGCCAAACCTCCAATTGAATCAAGATAGGTCCTCCGCTTCATAGATTAAAAAAAGTAGAGAAAGCAAAGAATCTTCTGGCTAGCCAATGGCTGGACATTCCTTTACAACGTGCTGGACGTCGAGGTGTAGCCCGGACCGGGTTCTCGGGAGTTCGAACCGCTCAAATAACCCGGAAACGTACGGCGGGTGTGACGTCACAGCTCCAGCACGTGGATACGGTATTCCTCCACGAACGAGGCGGGGAGTACCTCGTCTCGGCGGCCCGGAACGGAGATCGGCTCTTCCGTGGCGTGCTGGAACTCAAGCAGACGGATGCGGGTCCACGGCCCGGCCGGTTCCGGATCAAGGACGGCGCGAGCGAGGATCTCCGTGATCCCGACGAGTTCGTCGAACTCGCTCGCCGGGCGGCGCGAATCCGTATCTCCCAACAGACCTCGAGAGAGGGACGGCGCGAACTCCAGCAGACGCTCCAGGGGTATCAGCTCCAGTCACAGGTCGTCCGGACCTGCCGAATTTGTGCTGGCTCGGGCCGGTACTCACCGATCACAGAAGACACGGCGATCGCCGCCGACGGGGACTATCTCTGTCCGGACTGTGCCCGCCGCGAACTCGAACGCGAGCTCTCCTTCCGCGGTGATCTCACGTCCGCGGCCCAGGATCGCCTCGAGGAGCTCCTCCTGTCGGTCCAGGATCTCGAGCGGATCACGGGTCTCCTGAAAGGCAATCTCGACCCTGAGCTCACCAAGTTCGACGAAATCAGCGCGACGACGGAGGCGATCGATGACGTTCCCGTCGACGATCTCGACCTCCACCCGGATCTCCACGATCTCCTCGCCGAGCGCTTCGATACGTTGCTTCCTGTCCAGAGCCTCGCCGTCCGAGAAGGGCTCCTCGCTGGGGAAGACCAGCTCGTCGTGAGCGCGACAGCGACAGGAAAAACGCTCGTCGGGGAGCTCGCCGGGATCGACCGGGTGCTCCGAGGTGAGGGAACGCTCCTCTTTCTCGTTCCGCTCGTCGCGCTCGCGAATCAGAAACACGAGGATTTCGCCGAGGAGTACGGCGATCTGGTCGACGTCAGCATCCGTGTTGGTGCGAGCAGGATCCGAGACGGCAACGCGAGATTCGAGCCGGACGCTGACGTGATCGTGGGAACGTACGAGGGGATCGACCACGCACTCCGCACGGGTCGGGATCTCGGCGACGTGGGAACGATCGTCATCGATGAAGTCCACACCATCGCAGAAGAGGGACGGGGACACCGCCTCGACGGGTTGATCTCGCGGCTTCGGCATTACTGTGAGCGCCGTCAGTCGAATCGTGGCGGCGAAGAGACCCAGTGGATCTATCTCTCGGCGACTGTCGGAAACCCGGGAGAACTCGGCGATGGGCTGGGCGCACGAACGATCGAATTCGAGGAGCGTCCGGTCCCCATCGAACGGCACGTCACCTTCGCCAGCGGTCACGAGAAGCTCGATGTCGAGAGTTCGCTAGTCAGGCGTGCGTTCGACCGTACGTCGTCGAAGGGGTATCGAGGTCAGACTATCATCTTCACGAACTCCCGACGGCGCTGTCACGAGATCTCTCGTCAACTCGACTATGACTCCGCACCGTACCACGCTGGCCTCGATTACCGCCGGCGGAAGACTGTCGAGCGGAAGTTCGCCGACCAGGAACTCGCGGCGGTCGTCACGACAGCAGCACTGGCCGCAGGCGTGGATTTCCCCGCGTCGCACGTGATCTTCGATACGTTGGCCATGGGTATCGAGTGGCTGACGGTACAGGAATTCCACCAGATGCTCGGGCGGGCGGGGCGACCTGACTACCACGACGAGGGGCAGGTATGGGTGCTCGTCGAACCCGACGGTGCGTACCACGGGAGCATGGAGCGCACGGAGGACGAGGTGGCATTCTCGCTCTTGAAGGGGGAGATGGAGTCCGTCTCGCCTCGCTACGAGGGGGGTGCGGCGGTTGAGGAGACGCTCGCGAACGTCACCGTCGGTGGAACGCGTGCGAAGGCACTCAACGACCGCATGATCGGCGAGATCGACACAAAGCGCGCGCTCGGAAAGCTCATCGAGTACGAGTTTATCGACGGGCTGACGCCGACACCGCTCGGTCGGGCCGTCACTCGCCACTTCTTGAACCCGGACGAAGCCTTCACCTTACTCGAGGGAATCCGCGAGGGAACGCATCCATACGACCTCATCGCAGCGCTCGAATTACTCGACGAGGAGCAGTAGGAGCCACGGGACCGTAACCATAAGGTTCACCTCGCGTCCATGGAGGGACGTGCCCGCCGTCACGACGTCGATGCTCGTGGTCTTCGGGGTTGTCCTCCTCGCACTCGTCATGTTCGCGAGCGAGCGCGTCCCTGTCGACGTGACCGCCATCTTCATCATGGTCCTCTTGATGGTACTCGGCCCCTGGACGGAAATATCGCCGACAGAGGGGATTTCGGGCTTCTCGAATCAGGCGACTGTGACGGTCCTCGCGATGTTGATTCTCAGTGCAGGCGTAAGCAAAACCGGTATCGTCCAGCGGCTCGGTGGGCGGATGGCTGCCTTCGCCGGGAATAATCGCCGAAGACAGCTCGCGGCGACGATCGGTATCGCAGGACCCTCCTCCGGGTTCGTGAACAACACGCCGGTGGTGGCGATCCTCGTCCCGATCATCTCTGATCTCGCGCACAAAGGCAATACCTCGCCGTCGAAGCTCCTCATGCCCCTCTCGTTCGCCTCCATGCTCGGGGGGATGCTCACGGTCATCGGAACGTCGACGAACATCCTCGCCAGCGACGTGGCGGGTCGACTAGGGGAGGAGTACCCCGACCTCGGACTCCACGCCTTCTCGATGTTCGAGTTCACTCACCTGGGATTCGTAATCCTGGTCGTCGGATCGCTGTATCTCCTCCTCGTGAGCTATCGTCTCCTCCCCGAACGGATCCTCCCTCGTGAAGATCTCATCGAGGAGTACGAGCTCCAGGACTACCTCACCGAAGTCGTGGTCCGCGAGGACTCTCCCCTCGTCGGACAGACGATCGAAGCGGCACTTCGGGCGCCCGAGTTCGACGTGGACGTTCTCCAGGTCGACAGGCACGACGATCGTCTTATCGAGCCGCTCGGGCAGGTCACCCTCCGTTCAGGTGACGTGATGAAGGTCCGGACGGACCGGGCGACACTGGAACAGCTGATCACCGTTGACGGGCTGGACCTCGTCGGTGGCGATCTCACCGACGAGGAGCTGGAAGTCGACCAGGAGGAACAGACACTAGTCGAGGTCGTGATTCCATCGCGATCTTCGC
The DNA here is from genome assembly GCA_964510865.1 of uncultured Halobacteriales archaeon. Taxonomy (GTDB): domain Archaea; phylum Halobacteriota; class Halobacteria; order Halobacteriales; family Hikarchaeaceae; genus CAZEDI01. Next base: position 24,150 of record CAZEDI010000009.1, on the reverse strand, counting down.
TGGTCGGGGAGACACTCGCCAGTACGACATTTCGGCAGCGCTACGACGCGAACGTCCTCGCTTTCAGGAGTCGAGGGGAACTCATCCGAGATCGGATGGACCGTCTCCCTCTTCGCGTCGGGGATACGCTGCTCGTCCAAGCCCCGGCCGACAGCGTCGACCGGCTTTCCCGGACGCCGGACTTTATCGTCGCTCACGAGCCCGCGAGTCCTGATTACCGGAGCAAGAAAATCCCGCACGCGCTTGCGATTGTTGCAGGTGTGGTCTTGCTTCCCGCGCTTGGTATCCTCCCCATCGTCGTCAGCGCACTCGCCGGAGTCGTCGGGATGGTGTTCACGGGCGTTCTCCGGCCACCCGAATTGTACGATTCGGTCGACTGGAACGTCGTGTTCCTCCTCGCGGGCGTCATCCCACTCGGGATTGCACTCGAGCAAACCGGCGGTGCCGAACTGCTCGGGGAGTTCGTCGCCGGGAGTGCAGCGATCCTCCCGGCGGTCGGTGTACTCTGGGTGTTCTACCTGGCTACGTCGCTGATCACGAACGTCATCTCGAACAACGCCAGTGTCGTGCTCATGCTTCCCGTCGCCGTGGAGGCGGCCCAGCAAATCGGTGCGAACGCGTTCGCATTCGTCCTCGCCGTGACGTTCGCTGCCTCTACTTCGTTCATGACTCCGGTCGGCTATCAGACGAATCTCTTCGTCTACGGTCCCGGAGGCTACGAATTTTCCGACTTCTTCCGCCTCGGCGCGCCGCTGCAGCTTCTCCTCTCTGTCATCACCACCATCGGCATCGTGTATTTTTGGGGACTCGCCCCGGCGTAAGTCACAACGGCGGGAAGATCGCAGCCGTCGTTTCGAACGCGACGTCCAAGTGGGCGAGGAGGAGTACTAGGAGTGCAGCTGGGATGCCTCCGAGCGCGACGATCAGAACGACGAGGAGAGTAACCTCGATGCCGTATCCTATGGCATCGGCGATTACGATCACGACCAGACCTAGGAGTGCGTTGACGATCAGGGGCTTGAACGCTTTGAGCACGATATAGGTCCCGAGCAACAGGACGAAGACGATCACCAGGACGGCAATTTCGAGCCCGATCGTGGCTTGGAGCGCTGTGAACATGGTGGGGATTGTCGGTCCCCTCCGATAAGGTTCTTCGGTGAGTAACGAAACCCTTAGGCGTCGGTCGGGGGTACACCATACACGGGACCGTGGGTTAGCCTGGTATACTTCGGGCCTTGGGTGCCCGTGACCCCGGTTCAAATCCGGGCGGTCCCATCTCCTCTTCTTCGTTTGTTCTCAAACGGTAGAACTCTCAGGCTCCAGTGAATTCATCGCATTCTCGAGTTCATGTTGACGCAGGGATTCTCCGCAGTCCATTGTGGATTCATGGGAAACGCGAGTGACGTGATCTTGGATTCATAACGGAGAGTGTTCCTTTGACCGTGACACGGTAGTTCCGAACGACAGACTCTGTGCAGAAGATAATCGTGTAAAATATAAGAGTGAAATTGACGTCTTTTATAAGTCGAATATTCCTTCCACTAATAAATTATATTGACACTCGTCTCTGTATTTCAGAAAAATGGATGGGTTAACGCTCCCTGAGGGTGGAAAGCAACATGCTTCGAAAGCCCGTGCGAACAGCGAGGAATCGGATATAGGTGACTGACGACCACTTTGCCTACCAGCAGTACGAGCCCGATGCCCGCGAGCTCTCATTTGCCCTCCGAGCGTCACGACACGTGGACGTGACCAAGCTCGAACCCGACGGGCGATCGTTCATACTGTCCGTCGACGCCGAGTTGCTGCTGTTGGAGGCCTACCTCGCGAATGGCTCATTGATTGGCGAGTACTACTGACCGGTGAGCAACGCCGACCCCGATCCGATGATGGTGACGTATCTGCTGCCGGAGCCTGAGTTGGGAGAAGGTGATAGGAAAGTGCGGGTGGAAGCGGACTGAAAAACAGGTTTTCGTCCTCTAAATCATAGTACCTGCCCTGTATCAGTAGATCTGGAGTCCGTTCTCCCTGTCTCGGAGCAGTTCTTGATACTCCTGTTCCCATACCTCTTGTTTCCGTGTCCCTTTTCGGAAGAGTTCCCACACGGTCTCGTCGGGTAGGCGGTGTTGTGCGTAATGGTCGGAGCCGTCCTCGGTGAACCGGAGTACATACCCGGACACCTGGGGATCACCCGGGGCAGTCTCCTCATGTGCCCCAAGTGCGCCCAGAAAAACTGAATGGGTGGCGTGGACCATATTCCATGCAAGATCCTCCACCCGGTCGACGAGTTGGCCGCGGTTGCCGTTTTTGAATTCAGTGAGGGGTGGGATGGCGTCGTCGAGTCCGATTGTGACACGAACATCATATTTATGGCCACCTTCGTCGGTCGCTCCCTGGTAGACGAGGGAAACGATGCCGCCCTCCTCCTCCTGCACCACATCCGGGTACGCGTTGAAGATGCCGTTTGCGTCTTCTGTCAATCCCTCGTTCATCCCTTTCTCAGCACGGTCGCGTCGGTCCTGGAACGCGGCCGGTGGGTCCGGCACATTTTCGTCCTGTATCTGGGTCGAAGTGGGCGGTTGCTCATCGCTGTTTGTGCTGGTGTCGTCTGGAGGACCGGTAGCTCCGTTATCGAGATATGAACAACCTGCCAGTGTAGCAATTCCGCCAACTCCCAAAACCCGCAGCAATCGTCGCCGGTGTCGATCGATGGAAGAGACCATTTGTCTGTCGAAGATAAATATTAACTGACAGCACGGTCAGGTCTGTTTTCGCACCAAGTTGAGACTGGCACCCACTTAATAACTGTTGAAAGGAACTCATTCACTGTTTTTTGACGTTCGGAACTACTGACCATACCAGTTTCACTTTCGGTCCGCTAGCTGTCTGCTTAACGGGTTACAGTCCGTACCGATGGGTCAGAACACCGGATTCCGAACTGCACACATATAAAATAATTTACCTATGAGACACCAGGACATGGGCAAATCGGCTACAGGGGAGGCCCCCCGTAGTACACGATGCCGTCTCCGGTTTTCCTGGTTTCACACCATCATTGAAGGATCCCGAGACCGGAACACCCCTTTGTTTCGTATGCAATCATTGACAAATAGTTTCATAACCCATCCGGGAGTAGCGAGGTGTGACTGATGGCCCACGTCGAGAACCGAAAACTCGTCGATCGGTTCGAGCAGTTCTACCGTACTTATTACCGCGAGGAGATCGGCGATCTAGCCCAAAATTATCCCGGCGAACAGCGTTCGCTCCACGTTGATTGGGGAGACCTGTACCAGTTCGACCCCGACGTCGCTGAGGATTATCTCGCTCAGCCGGATCAACTCCGCGAATACGCCGAAGAGGCGCTCCGACTCTACGATCTCCCCGTTGACGTCTCACTCGGGCAAGCCCACGTGAGGATCCGGGGCCTCTCTGAATGGACCGAGATCCGCGACATCCGCTCGCGCGACGTCAACTCCCTCGTCGCCGTCCAGGGTATCGTCCGGAAAGCAACGGACGTCCGCCCGAAGATCGAGGAGGCTGCTTTCGAGTGTCAGCGTTGTGGGACGCTTTCGTATATCCCGCAATCCGGTGGCTTCCAAGAGCCCCACGAGTGCCAGGGCTGTGAGCGCCAGGGCCCGTTCCAGATCAATTACGACCAGTCCACGTTCGTGGATGCCCAGAAGATCCGTGTCCAGGAATCGCCCGAGGGCCTTCGTGGCGGGGAGACGCCACAGAGTATCGACGTCGACATCGAGGATGACGTTACCGGGGAAGTCACACCAGGCGATCACGTCACCGTCACCGGCGTTCTCCGCATCGAACAACAGAGCTCGAACAACGAGAAGTCTCGGATGTTTGATGTGTACATGGATGGTCATTCGGTTGTGCTTGAGGACGAGGAATTCGAGAACATGGAGATCACCGAGGCCGACAAGCAGGCCATCGTCGAGCTCGCGAATACGGACGACATCTACTCGAAAATGGTGGAGTCGACAGCACCTACCATCTGGGGGTATGACCAGATCAAGCTCGCGATGGTCCTGCAGTTGTTCTCGGGCGTGACGAAGCATTTGCCGGACGAGTCGCGGATTCGAGGTGATCTGCACATGCTTTTAATAGGTGATCCTGGTACGGGTAAGTCGCAGCTCTTACAATATATCCGACATATTGCGCCAAGATCAGTGTACACCTCTGGGAAGGGAAGTTCCAGTGCGGGATTATGTGTGACAGGAGATACGCTCATCCACACGGAGGACGGACTCCGACAGATCCGGGACGTTGCAAAAGCATACCATCCAGAATCCGTCGATGAGAACACGCCCGCCGAATACGAAACGGGAGTTTACTCCTTCGTGCGGAGCGATGGTGAGCTGGACCTCCGTGAGACATCTCACGTCTGGCGGATGCCGGAGAAGCCGTGTCGGCGAATCAAGACGAGTCACGGAAAAGAGCTCGAAGCGTCGGTGAACACGCCGGTACTCACGTGCGGAGAAAACGGGATCGAGTGGAAACAGATCTCGGACGTTGAAGCGGGTAAGTACGTCGCCGTTCCGAGGTACGGTGAAATCGAGCGAACGTCCCGCGACGTCATGGATCATCTCGAACTAACGAACGAGAAGGTGAAGCTCGACGACGAGTCGATTACACATCTCCGCAACTGGCTCGTCGAGACGTTCGGTACACTCCGTGAGGCGGCTGCCGAACTCGACCTTCCGGAAGACTTCATCTACGACTCGCTCTCGAATCGACACGTTCCCCTTGACCGGCTCGACGTAATCCTCGACGCGATCGACGCGAAGCGTGAAGATGTCCGGTTCGATCGAGTCATGCTCCGTCACGGCGAGAGTATCACCCTCCCAGACGAGTTCGACGAGGACCTCATGTACCTCCTCGGTCTCGTCTTCGGCGACGGTGACATCGCTATCTCCCGGCGCGGGGAGAATCGCGGACTGGTCCGCATATCGAACGGTGACGAGGGATTACTCCGGCGGGCAGTGCGCATTTTCGAGCGGAAGTTCGACAAACAGGTCGAAATCGAGTACCAGGACGACAAGGTCCCGTGTATTCGCGTAAACAGCGCGACCATCGCGCGTCTGTTCGCGAACGCGGGCATGACGACGCCAAAGGACGATCTGGCACTCGACGAACACCTAACGACGGCCGAGCACGCTGACGCGTTCCTTCGGGGGTTAATGGACGCCGACGGGTCGGTTTCCTGCCGAACGAACGGTGGGTCGAGTATCCACTTCTCGACGATCAGTGAAGAGCTCGCACGACAGGTGCAAGCTATGTTGGAGACGTACGGCGTACGAGCCCGCGTCCGGGAGCGCGACCGCCGCGGGGCGTACGAACTGGATTCCGAGACCACGATCGAGACCAAGTGCCTGCAGTATCACGTTGAACTCTACGGGGCGGACATCGATCGGTACGCGAATGCTATCGGGTTCGAGTCTCCGGAGAAACGGGCCGCATTGAAACGGATAACCGGGGACGCCGAGCGCCGTGAAGAAACTATCCCGGTCGGCAAAGCCCTGGCTGGTGTTGACGGGACTGCAGGTCAGTACTACATGAATCTCAACCGGGGCGATAACCCGGGACGTGGCCGCGCTCGGGCCATGATCGATGACCTGGATCTCGGGGACACCGAACCCATCGTCGAGGAAGCCGTCGATGCTGATCTTCGGTGGGACGAAGTCGTCGCGGCCGTTGACACCGGGAAGAAGGAGGTTTTCGATCTTACGGTTCCCGGGACGCATAACTTCGTCGCGAACGGCGTCGTCACCCATAACACGGCAGCCGCGATTCGCGACGATTTCGGCGACGGCCAGCAGTGGACGCTGGAAGCCGGTGCCCTCGTTCTCGCCGATAAAGGGATCGCCGCAGTCGACGAGCTAGATAAAATGCGGTGCGTGACTGGCGACACCCTCGTGCAGATGGCCGATAGTTCATCGGTTCCTATCGAAGAATTAGCAGAGCGAGCCTCACGAGTCGGGAAAATCGAGAACCGCGAACGAGGTCGAACCATTCGGGGATGTAACGCACGGGTTCGCACGATGAATGATGACGAGCGGATCGTGGACCGGGACGTCACCGCTGTTCACGAATATGAAGCTCCGGACACGCTCGTTGAGGTTACACTTGAATCGGGAAGCGAACTCATCGCGACGTCGGATCATCCCTTTTTCGTGGATGAGGATGGAGAACGAATCGAGAAGCCGGCGATCAACGTAACGGTCGGTGACGAGGTTTACGTTCCCCAATCGACGAAGGGTATCAGAGCTGATGGTGGGGCGCATATTCGGACAACAACATCTTCGGGTTCAAAACCGGAAGATCGGACGATCGAGCAGTGTCGTGTGTGTGATGTCAGTCTCGTCGATGGTGAGGGGAAACATGTGTACGATCTGACCGTCGAAGGTACCCACAATTTCGTGGCAAATGGGATGATTGTACACAATTCTGAAGACAGATCTGCAATGCACGAAGCGCTCGAGCAACAAAGCATAAGCATCAGTAAGGCTGGAATAAACGCAACCCTCAAATCCAGATGTTCCCTCCTCGGGGCTGCGAACCCCAAATACGGCCGGTTCGACCAATACGAGCCCATCGGCGAGCAGATCGAGCTCGAGCCCGCGCTCATTTCCCGGTTCGATCTCATCTTCACCGTCACCGACCAGCCTGACGAAGAGGAAGACACTCGACTCGCCGAACACATCCTCAATACGAACTACGCCGGTGAGCTCAACACGAAGCGGACGGAGCTTGCGTCCCCGGACGTCTCGGAAGAGGACCTCGCGGCCGTCCAGAGTGACGTCGAACCAGAGATCGACCCCGAGCTCCTCCGGAAGTACATCGCCTACGCCAAGCGCAACGTGTTCCCCTCGATGACCGAGGAGGCACGTGAGGCGATTCAGGAATTCTACGTCGACCTTCGACTCGAGGGAGCGGACGAAGATGCACCCGTGCCCGTCACCGCTCGGAAACTCGAAGCGCTCGTCCGCCTCGCGGAGGCGAGTGCTAGAGTTCGCCTCTCCGATACGGTGGAACGCGAGGACGCAGACCGGGTGATCGATATCGTCAGGGCCTGTTTGCGTGACATCGGCGTCGACCCCGAGACAGGGAACTTCGACGCTGACGTGATCGAGACGGGCACGTCCAAGACCCAGCGCGATCGCATCAAGAACCTCCAGGCCCTCGTCGAGGATATAGCGGGCGACTACGAGGATGGCGCACCAGTCGAAGAGGTCATCGAGCGCGCTGACGAGATCGGCATGGAGGAGGCCAAGGTCGAACACGAGATCGAACAGCTGAAACGAAAGGGCGAATTGTACGAGCCAGCTCAGGGATACCTGCGGACGACGTAGTCTCGAGATCTGCCGTCGTGATCACGTCCGAAGCTTTGCGTATGTACTTCTGAGCGTCACGGGCGTAACGTCCGCGACATCGGCGGCTTCTTGCTGCGTGAGTGGATGCCCCTCGTCACTCGCCGCAGCATACAGACAGGCGGCTGCGACACCGCCTGGATGGCGGCCACAGTGATCCCCGCACTCGACGATATCTGCTGCGTACTCGCGGGCTCGCTGTTCGATTTCGGGCCCGAGATCGAGTCGACTCGCAAAGCGGGGAAGATACTCGCGGGGATCGATTGGTCCGGTTGGTAGCCCCAGTTCGCGGTTCATGGCGTCATAGGCCACCCGGAATTCCGCGAGAGTGGCCGATGCAGCGTCGGCAATTTCGGTTTGTGTCCGTGAGAGCTGGTTGATCCGGCAGGCGGCATAGACCGCCCCCGCCGCGAATCCTTCGATCGATCGGCCCCGTAAAAGGTCGGACTTCTGTGCCTTCTCGAAGAGCATGCAGGCACGATCGCGCGTCGAGTCGGGAAGTGACAGTACACTCGCAATCTGCTTGATCTCGAGGAACCCGATCATTTGATTCCGAGCCGCTTTCGATTTCGTCCGTGATCGGGCATGATGTCGCCGGAGGCGGGCGAGCCGTCGACGCTTTCGTCCTGTTAGTCGCCGCTGTCCCCGCCCGATTTCTGTGGAGAGCCCCCGATCGTGTCTCGACCGCGTGAGGGGTGCGCCCGTCCGCTCGCGTGTATCGCTTTCAAAGGAGCGCCACTCCGGCCCGGGGTCGAGGCGCTGTTCGTCTACGATAAGCCCACAGATCGAACATACCGTCTCGTCCCCGTCGATACGGAGACGCCCATCGCATTCCGGACAAACCTCCCGAGGCGTTGTGACCATGCACCCGCGGTTTGTACGATCTCGGTAATAAAATTACGTTTTTCACTCCTCATATTCCTATCTAGTGTATGAACTGATAGGTGAAATTTACTGTCATTCGGGATTGATTTGTCGTGTCACCCATCCAGATGGACCCTGGGGAAAGGGCCCGGTTTCATCAGATGGCTGGACCGTCCCATCGGCTTCGATTGCACGGACAACCAACTCCGTTGGGCCCTCCAATTCGACCACGTGTTGCCACTGGCGCCACGTGGCCTCGTCGGGGAGGGGTTCACTGAGGGTCGCCTCCACCCACGAGTCGCCGCCAGTCGTCGACACTTCGACGGCACTGATCCCGCGGTAACCGGCGTAGGCGTGACCACCGATCCGCACTCGCCCGTCATCGAGGTGCTCGACGGCATGGAGCTTCGCCACGGTCTTCACCGGACCGGTCCCGTGCCAGCCTCGTTGCTCCCAGTACCCGTCCATCTCCCGTTGGAGGAACTCGACGATCGTAACCCACTTCACACTGATCTCACCCCAGTGCCCGGGAACGACCAGTCGAACCGGTGCTCCGTGTGCACGAGGAAGTCGTTCCCCGTTCATCCCATAGACGAGCATTCCTCGGCGGAGGGCCTCGATCGGAAACTCCTCGAAGTAGCCATCCTCGGCACGGACGACGACGCAGTTACAACCCGAGGTCGGGCCGACCTCATCAACGATCCGATCCATGGATATCCCCGTCCAGAGGGCGGTATCCATCTTGTGGTCGTTGAGTCGTTCCCCGACACACCGGAGCGTGTGGAATCGATGGACTGGTTCCTGCTCGAGGAGGGTGTCGTAATCGAGTATGTGTTCGTTCTCGACCTCACCGATCATCCGAAGCGTCCAGACGTCCTCGCCGACGCTCGGGTTGACCGTCGGATTGATGTCGACCTCGTAGAAGTCGCCGATTTCGCTCACCAGTCCAGAAGGTGTTGCGACGTCAAGTGACTGCTCGCGAGCCGTAGCGAGCTTCGACTGGATCGTTTCCCGATCTTCCTCTGAAAAGTCGAGGGGAGATGGGTCCGTGCGTCGATTCCCACTCGCGAGATACGAAATCGCGCCAAAACCGGCGACGGCAGTCGCTAGTTTCCCAACGTGACGTCTGTCCGGGTCGAACGTTGCCCGTCCCGGCTCTCGAGCCACTGTTCCCAGTATCACAACAAGACCGAGGGGAACGCCTGCGCCGAGTGCACCGACCGGATCCCCGGTGAGCAGGGTGGTGAGGAACCACCCACCGCCAGCCGCGACAGCCCCGGCGCGATATCGCTGCCAGGGCTTGTACCAGACCGCCATCGCCCCGACCGCGATCGCCGCGTAGAGCACCACCCCGGCGCTCAGCGCGGTCAGGACGACGAGCATCGCTGCCATGTCTCCGAGTTCGGTGATGGACGTCGAGACGATTACCGCGGGAGTGACGTCCGTGACGATAGCGCTCAGTGCCGCCCCGACGAAGGCGTCCGACCCGCCCGTGGCGAGAAACGATCCGGCGACCGCCGCCGCACCACCGAGGAGGGCAACCCCGACGCCCGTCGCGGCAGGTCGTTTCATGTCAGCTCTGCGATTGTAGCCTGGACGTCGTCGAGGTCCTCGTCCGAGAGGTCCGGTCGGTCACGAAACAAACTATGGATCGGTTTTCCCCCGTCATCTTCGGACCGAGGGATGACATGTGCGTGAACGTGCGGGACCTCCTGCCCTGCCGCCTCGCCGTTGTTCCACGCAATTGTCGATGCGGGGGCATCGACCGCCTCTTCGACGGCTGGAACGACCCGTGCGATCGCTTCCCCGATCGCTCCGGCGACGTCTGGCTGAAGATCGCCGACCCGTTCGTGATGTGATTGTGGGATGACGAGCGTGTGACCGTTCGCTAACGGATTCGCATCGAGGAACGCAAGCACGTCGTCGTTCTCGTACACAATGCGACCCGGAATGTCTCCGGCGACGATCGAGCAGAAGATGCAATCCGTGCTCATACTCGGGAGGTGCGAGCGGACCGGCAAAAACGGTTTCCCGAATTCATCCCCAATCCCGTGAACCTCCATAGTTTTGACAGTAGGGCCCACACCACGGATTGTGCACCGTGACGTCCTCCCCCATCTGACCGACTACGCCGAACAGTTTCAGGCCGACCCACGCACCGCGGCACTGGAGTGGTTCCAGGACGCCAGATACGGGCTCTTTCTCCACTATGGCCTCTACTCGATCCTCGGCGATGGCGAGTGGGTGCAGTTCACCGACGAGATCCCCCCTGACGAGTATGGCGTGCTTGCCGAGTACTTCACTGCCGACGCGTTCGATCCCGAGGGTATCGTCCAGCTCGCACAGGACGCCGGGATGTCCTACGTCACGATGACCACAAAGCACCACGATGGGTTCTGTCTCTGGGACACGGACCAGACGGGGTTCAACTCTGTCGAGACAACTGCCGGCCGTAATCTGATCGGTGAACTCGCCGCCGCATGCCACGACGCCGATCTCGGCTTCTTCGCGTATTACTCGCTCGGCGTCGACTGGCGCCATCCTCACGCGCCGAATCACGAAACGTGTGGCTTCCCGGCGCGACCAGCATACGACGATCGTCCGAAAATCTATGCAGACGCCGGTCACGAACTCCAGCACTACCTCGATTATGCCGAAGCGCAAATTCTGGAGCTACTGGACTATGATCCGGCTGGGATTTGGCTCGATCCATCGGTCTTCGAGCCACAGGTAGACGGTGGGTGGGACCCGCAGCCGTTCGACCTTCCCAGCCTCTACGAGACTATCCGGGACGAGTCGCCGGGAACGCTCATCTCGTTCAAGAACGGCGTCACCGGCACCGAGGATTTCGTGGCGCCGGAGCTCTACTACGAGACCCAGGGTGAGGGCTCGGGCAAGCCAGGCGAAGTGTGTGCGTGTATGGTCCCGGGCGAGGAGTACGAGGATATCGACCACGTGTGGGGCTACTCGAAGGCTGCCGACGGCAAGCACAAGTCCGTCGAGGAGGTGTGGGAATTGCTCGCTGAGGTTCGTTCGGCAGGACACAACCTTTTGCTGAACACCGGCCCGCTACCCGACGGGTCGATCCACGAAGGGGAAGCTGAAGTAGTGCGTGAGGTCGGGGACAGAATTCGGGAGGACGGTTTCCCCGGGGAGTGACGACGACCGTTCAAAGCATTGGAATCACGTCGTCTCACTAGCTCCTCTCCGGAAGAGCTCGTTCCCCCAACCGATTTGTCGCCCTGGATGCAATCACTTTCACGTACCACGATGGAACTCCAACGCGTCTCCGGTGACGACGTCACCTATGTCGAGTCCATCCTCGGACGGAACGACCTCCCGCACGAGGACGTCGCTTCGAAGCCTGAGTGCTTCGTCGTCGGGTACGTCGATGGAGCGCCCGTCGGAATCGGTGGCGTCGAGGCCTTCGACTCGGTCGGGCTGCTCCGGTCACTCGTCATCGAGGAAGACGTCCGAGGCCAGGGCTACGGGAAGCGGCTCTGTGACGAATTGGAGACGATGGCGTCGGCGGAGGGGATTGATGCCCTCTACCTCCTCACCACGACAGCTGCTGCCTTCTTCCGTGAACGGGGATACGAGGTAATCGACCGGAACACCGTGCCCTCGTCAATCCAACAGACGACAGCGTTCACCGAATTCTGCCCCAGTTCGGCCGTCTGTATGACGAAATCGCTCGACCCCGTCGTGCAGTGAGTGGGCTCCCATATCCCGCTGTGTGACAGTCTCGACTGTGTAACCGAACCTCCTTTTATCGCGGGCCAACACCGAGAAGACATGGAACGATTCGCCGAGGTCTCCGACCAGTACGCCCCCGACAAGGTAGAGGAACGGGTCTTTTCGTACTGGGACGAGATAGACGCGTACGAGCGAGCCAAGCGCCACCGGGAGGGGAACGAGCGATATTACTTCTGTGACGGTCCACCCTACACGTCGGGCTCAGCGCACATGGGCCACGCCTGGAACAAGAGTCTGAAGGACGTCTACATCCGGTTCCTGCGGATGCAAGGGTACGACGTCTACGACCGACCGGGCTACGACATGCACGGTCTCCCCATCGAAACGCGCGTCGAGGAGGAGCTCGACTTTGAGAACAAGAAGGACATCGAGGACTACGGCGTCGATGCCTTCATCGATGACTGTCGCGACTTTGCCGAGGAAAGCCTCCAGAGCCTCCAGGCGGACTTTCAGTCCTTTGGCGTGTGGATGGACTGGGAGAACCCCTACAAGACGCTGAATCCCGAATACATGGAGGCTGCCTGGTGGGGCTTCCAACGGGCCCACGAGCGCGGCCTGGTAGAGCAGGGCAAACGATCGATCTCCCAGTGTCCGCGCTGTGAGACAGCGATCGCCAACAACGAGGTCGAATACGAGGACGTCGAGGATCCGTCGATCTACGTGAAATTCCCTCTCGAGGATCGGGATGGCTCGCTCGTCATCTGGACGACTACTCCCTGGACGATCCCCGCAAATACCTTCGTCGCTGTCGATGGCGAAGGCGACTACGTAGGCGTCCGTGCGGAGAAAGACGGTGGGAGTGAACTCCTCTACGTCGCCGAAGCGAAACTGGAGGAGGTGCTCTCTGCTGGGCGCTATGAAGACTACACCGTCGTCGAAGAACTCGATGGCGAGGAGATGGTTGGGTGGTCGTACGCGCATCCACTCCGTGAGGAGGTCCCCGAGGCACCAGCAGGCGGGGGTACGCTGGAGGTCTACACCGCGGAGTACGTCGACACGGCTGGCGACGGAACGGGTCTCGTCCATTCCGCCCCTGGCCATGGCGAGGAGGACTTCGAACGCGGACAGGAACTCGGCCTCGAGCTCTTCTGTCCTGTCGGACCGGATGGCGTCTACGAGGAACGTGCGGGCGAGTATGCCGGGTTATTCGTCAAGGATGCGGACGACGCGATCATGGACGACCTCGAGGCAAACGGGTCCATGCTCTCCCGAGACACGGTCGAGCACTCCTACGGGCATTGCTGGCGGTGCGACACGGGCATCGTTCAGATCGTCACCGATCAGTGGTTCATAACCATCACCGACGTCAAGGACGATCTCCTGGCAAACATCGAGGATTCGGACTGGTATCCCTCATGGGCCCGCGACGAACGATTTCGGGATTTCGTCGAGGACGCACCCGATTGGAACGTCTCCCGGCAACGCTACTGGGGGATCCCCATACCGATCTGGCTGCCCGAAGACTGGGATGGCTCCATGGACGACGCCATCGTGATCGGCGATCGCGAAGAACTCGCGGAGCGAGCGGATCAGGACATTGCACCTGCTGAGGTGGACCTGCACAAGGGGACGGTAGACGAGCTCACGATCACGGAAGAGGGTGTCACGTACGAGCGGGTCCCGGACGTATTCGACGTGTGGCTCGACTCCTCGGTCGCGACGTGGGGTGCTGTCGATTACCCGGAAAGGGAGACGGACTTCGAGGAGCTCTGGCCCGCCGATCTCATCATCGAGGCCCACGACCAGACACGCGGCTGGTTCTGGTCGCAGTTAGGAATGGGCACCGCCGCGATCGGCGAAGTCCCCTACGAGCGCGTCGTGATGCACGGCCACGCGCTCATGCCTGACGGCCGGGCGATGTCGAAATCCAAGGACATCCGGGTCGATCCAGGGGAGGTCATCGAGGAGTACGGCGCAGATCCAATGCGCCTGTTCCTCCTCTCGGTCACCGCTCGAGGCGAGGACATGCAGTTCTCCTACGACGCAACCGCGGAGATGCGCCGCAGACTCAACATCCTGTGGAACGTGTTCCGCTTCCCGCTCCCGTACATGCGATCGGATGGGTTCGATCCCGAGGAAACGAATCTGGACGGCGTTTCCCTCGAGCGGGAGGATCGATGGATCCTCTCCCGCTTGCAAACGGTGAAGATGGAGGCCACTGCGGCCATGGAGGACTTCCGACAGGACCGTGCCCTCGAGTCGACGCTTGCCTTCGTCGTCGAGGACGTCTCGCGGTATTACGTCCAGCTGGTCCGGGATCGCGTCTGGGATGAAACGGAGAGTGAGTCGAAGACAGCTGCCTACGCGACGTTGTACCGTGTCCTCCGGGAGGTCGTTGCACTCCTCGCTCCCTTTGCTCCCCTCGTCACCGAGGAGATCTATGGAGGACTCACAGGGGACAGCGGACACCCGACTGTCCACATGTGCGAGTGGCCGGACGTCGAGGAGCCGCGCCACGAGCCGGCGCTCGAGGAACAGATCGAGATTGTCCGCGCAGTGGAGGAGGCAGGTTCCAATGCCCGCCAGCAGGCGGACCGGAAACTCCGCTGGCCGGTTCGACGAATCGTCATCGACGCTGCTCGCGAGGACGTGATCCGTGCGGTACGAGCGCATACGGACCTCTTGGCAGACAGACTCAACGCCCGCGAGGTCGAACTCGTCGAGCCAGGCGATCGCTGGGCAGACGTTCGGTACTCGGCGACGGCGGACATGAGCGAACTCGGTCCGACGTTCGGCGAAACCGCGAGCGACGTCATGGACGCACTCAACGATGCGGTCGTGGAACATCGAGATCTCGACACACTCGCCGACGCAGTCGGGAACGCGATGGGCGAGGCCGTCGACCTTACCGAGGAGATGGTCGAGTTCGTCGAGGATCTTCCCGCGGATGTCTCCAGTGCTGACTTCGACGGCGGAACGGTGTACGTCGACGCCACCCTCACGGAGGACGTCGAGTCGGAAGGCTACGCCCGCGAGGTCATCAGACGGGTCCAGGAGATGCGAAAGACCCTCGATTTGGACGTCGAACAGGAGATCCGCCTCGATGTCGAAGTCTTTGATGAGCGTGTCGGCCGTCTCGTCGCGCGACACGAGGATCTCATTGCCGAGGAAGTTCGCGCAACCGATCTCGGCGAGATCGAGAATGGCCACGTTGAGGAGTGGGACGTCGAAGGCGTTCGGGTTCGCCTCACGATCGACCCGCTCGCGGAAGCACCCGCATAACGCAGTATTTTCGGATCGTCACCCGACCCCTCGCCAGATCGCACGTACAAAAACCGTCAGAGCGCGTCAGCGAGGATTGGGGCAACGGATACCGCGGTCACCGATCGCTCGATCGTGTCAGTGGCGACGATAGCTTCGACACCTGCCCGGGCGAGCGTCGTCCGTGCTTCTCCAGCGAACACCGGGTGTATGCACGCCACGAAGATGCGCTCTGGTCCTTGGTCAGCGAGGTGGGTGATCGACTCGCTCATCGTCGAACCCGTCGCCACGATGTCGTCAACGACAACGATGTCTCGCTCCGCGGCTGTTGCATCACTGGGAGCGATCTCGACTGTATCGCTGGAAAGACGCGTTTTCTCGAAGTGGTCAGTCTGACCACCTCCATAGGCATCTCGGACCCCCCCTGCGAGACCGATCGCACCTTCATCAGGGGCGAGAAACAGCGGCTCGATCAGGTCGTCGGGGAGGGGGTTCGCCAGACGTGGTGCTGCGTCGAGGGCCTCGGCTGGGACGTCGAAGAACGTGGTCACCGCCTGTTCGTGGGGGTTCACCGTAATGATGCGGTCGGTACCGACACTCAGAGCCCGCGCGACCGCCCTCGCGGAGATGGGGAACCCGGACCGTTCCTGCCCCGAGGGATCGTGCGCGTCGTCTTGGCGTGCATAGCCCATGTACGGCAGAACAGTGATAACCTCGCGCGCCCCTGCCTCGCGGACGGCATCCTGGAGCTGCAGCACCTCGAGATGTGTCCCTGCGGATATCGTGGATGCAACGATCACTGCCCGGTCGGCATCGAACCCGGGTGTCGCCGCGATGAGCTCACCGTCGGGAAATGAATCGTAGACGACGCTAGCGAGCTCCTCGCCTGTCTCAGCGGCGAGTGCTGCTGCGAGCGACTGGGATGCGGACCCGGGCACGATCATATCGGGGCCTCGCTACGGAGGGTAAACCCGTTTTCGATCCCCTGTCGGTCCTGCCCGCTCCACGCTATACACTATGCGACTGCGAGTCCCACGACGTTCGAGAGACCGAGGGGATGTCCCCGCCACTCCTCATCCCCAGTCAGGAAAACCCCGTCTGCCGTCACAGCATACGGACAATCCCCGTAGTCAACATCGACGAGGGCGCCATCCGTCGGCATATCGGCTTGGACCCACGTATCCTGCTGTCGTTCGAATGCGTCCGTCGTCGTTGCTGCATGGGCCATACTATTTGATGTAGACGAGACGACACGAAAGTCCCCAGTGAGCACGCGATTCCAATCACTGGTGTAAGCGTATATTCCTTCGGCCGTCGCCGCTAGTGGATCTGTCGCGGCAGCGACATCCCTGACGTCCCGCAGTCCAGTATATTCGAGACCGTAGTTATTCAGAATGCGGTGGGCCCCGGTATCGGTCCCAACGAGATCTCCGCTGATAGCGTGGACGGGGGGTTCGAGGGTCCCAATGGTGTGCCAGACGTCGTCCTCGAGGATCGCGATCCGCCCATCGGGACCTGCTGCCACCGGGGTGCCGTCCTTGTACCCGACCGCGTCGGCGAGCCCGAATCCGGTTGGATGGAATCCCTCGTCAGTACGCAGGAGAACATCTTCGTCAGTGGCGACCGTGACGACAGATGCTGACGTGATGTCACGGGGTCGGCACCGCTCGAGGAGGCCGAATCCACCCACCCGACCGTCTGATACCTCCACCGACACAAGCCCAACCCCGGCGGCGACGATTACTTCTGTCGTTGACGTGGTTCCTTCATAGACACGGTCTTCAGCGAGCTCGCTCATGTCATGATTGCGGGGTGGCTCCCCGATAGCCCTTCCTTCTCGAACTGCCTCTCGTTCCTTTTTCACGGAATGATACCGTGGCGACACGTTTATTACCCATACCGAGCAACGGGTTACTACGAAAATGAGTAAACAACGTGCTCCGGACAACAGCCACCTGGAGGGGCTCGAGGAGGGCGCAGGCTGTGCGGAGATCTGGGAGCACCTGAGCGAGCGGCGTGAGGAGTCAACGTCGTGCGGTGCAGCTGCCGACGACTAACGGTCACGAGATTGCGGTACCGGCCCTCGGATTGTCTCTCAGTGCTCGACGCAGAATTCGACGAAATTCCGCAGGATTGTGAGTCCCGTCTCACCGCTCTTCTCGGGGTGAAACTGGGTCCCGAAGACGCGGCCGGACGGATCGGCGATCACACTCGCGAAGTCTGCGCCGTACTCTGTCGTTGACACCGTCGCGCTCTCGTCTGCCGGGACGGCGTGATAGGAGTGCACGAAGTACGCATAGTCTCCGTCGACACCGTCAACCAGTGGGTGTTCGCGTTGCACATCGAGGCGATTCCATCCCATGTGTGGAACCGTCTCCTCGCGGAATCGGACGTTCCTCCCCGGAATCAGATCGAGCCCGCGAACCTCACCTTGTCCGACGCGTTCGGCTTCCTCGGACTCGGTGAGGAGCATCTGCATTCCCAGACAGATACCGAACAACGGAATTTCTGCTTCCACGGCGGCGAGCAATTCGTCACGCAAGGGTTCGGCGTTCTCCATTCCCTCTGAAAATGCGCCGACGCCGGGAAGGACGATCCCGTCGGCTGTGTGGAGTTCGTCAACATCTGCGGTGATCTCGACAGTTGCACCTGCTCGCTCCAGACCGCGGGTCACACTCCGCAAATTGCCCAAACCGTAATCGACGACAACGACTGATGCGCTCTGCTGGCGCAATTTGCTCATAGGCGTCAGTCCGCGCCCGGTCACAAAGGCCCTTTCCGTTCGTGCAATCAGGTGAGTCCTTGGCTCTTAGAACTCACCGAGCGTGGATTGATCGCCTGCTCCAACCGCCGCAGCCGCAGTCTCAATCACTCCCTCCAGCGTCTCCCGCTGGGACGGGTCATAGAGCGACGCGGCAGGGTGGACACAGACGAGTACCTCGCGTTCGTCGCCGCCGATTTCGACTCGCTCGATTGTCCCCGCTTCGCGTGTCACGGCGACAGTCCGTCCAAGTACGTGCTCCGCGGGGACTTTCCCTAACACTACAAGGAGCTCAGGATCGACGAGTTCGATCTCGCGATCGAGGTACCCACAACAGTTCTCGAGTTCCTCGACGGATGGGTCCCGATTATCGGGCGGTCGACAGCGCACGCAGTTCGAAATCCGGACATCCTCCCGGGAGAGACCATTCATCCTGAGCACATCATCGAGGATCCCGCCACTCCGTCCAACGAAAGGCTCCCCTTTCACGTCTTCTTGCTCGCCAGGGGCTTCACCAAGAAACTGGAGATCTGCATCAGTCGGTCCGATACCGTTGACGATTCGAGATCGTGATTCGACGAGCGCTGGGCAGCGCTCACAGGCCGTCACCTCGAGCCCGCTCATCTCGACCATACGTTCGCTCGATGCCGGGGGATCATGAATCCGTCCGCCAGCGGTCCGCGGCCCGTGCAGCGATACGGGCCACCCGTAAGGGCTCAGGCCGCCCTCCTTCTGGCGTGAATGTCCGTACTACGTCCCGCGCGTCATCCCGCTCGATACCTACTGCGCGAACGAAGGCATCTTCGTCGTTCACGAGAATCCGATGACGGTGTGGCTGACGACGGTATGTTGCGAGTCTGGCATCGAGTGTCTGTCCCTCGAATTCCCGGCGGAGTGCTGGTTCGAGTCCCTCGGACGTCTCGAAGGAAACCGAGAGCACCGGCCTGTCTACTGTGTCTTGTATCGCCGCTAGGTCGAGGACATTAAACCAGGCGGGCGCGATACCCGCCACCAGAACGTAGCTGACATCCTCGCGCAATACTGCTTCGAGCACCTCGATGATCGCATCCGTTGCGTCCGTTCCCCCCACCTCACAGGTACCAAACGCGATGTCCTCGACCATCCGGTCTGCGCGAACGACTGCCCCTGCGAGGGTGCTCCGCTCACCGACGTAGGATTCAGCGATTCCGGCCGCACGGACACCCTGCTTCATGGTGGTACCCTGGCGAAACAGTCACTTGAGTTCCGGGGCTCGAACGTCCCACGTACAACTCCCGCCAGGACGTTTTCGCAACCGTCACTCCGCGGGCTATCAGGCTTCGTCTTTGATATCCTTCAGGCGATCCAGGAGCTCGTCGTTAGACGCTTCGAACTCGAACTCGATATCGCCGTCGTGGCCTTCGCTGTTTGTACTGACCCCGTCTTCCGTTCCGATATCGGTGTCTACCTCCTGGTTCTCCTGCTCGGACTCATCGTAGCTCCCAAATCCCATCTCACGTGAACCTATGTAACCGAAGGCCAAAAGTCATTGGGCACCGCCCGACAGGAATTAGGCCCCCAACAATATGTCTGCTCGCCCCCCAGGATCCCCTGTGACAGTCTACCAGCTCACCGCTGACCCCGACACGACGACACCAGCGGCCCGGGAGGCCCTTCCGGAGGGAGCGCTCGTTTCACCGGATCAATTCACCTGTAATGTCTACCTCGCTGTCGGCGAACGGACGACGCTTGTTGATGCGGGAACACTGCCGGGAATCGCTGATACGATCCGCGAGTACACCGAGGACCTGGATGCGGTCGTTCTCACACACCAGCACGGGGATCACATCGGCCAGCTCGACGAGGTCCTTGCTGCCTTCGACCCCGAACTCGTCTGCTACAGTTCCCACCCGGAGCGAGCAGTGGAACTCGAAGACGGCGATGAACTCACACTCGGTGACGACACGTACAAGGCCGTGTACACGCCTGGCCACGCTACCGATCACGTCGCTTTCGTTGGCAGAACGACACTCTTCTCCGGGGATGTCGTCGTCCCGAACGACGAAGCCTTCGAGTACGGAAGCTTCGGCAGGTCTCCACCAGGCACGAATCGTGAACGTCTCATCGATAGCTTGCAGCGACTTCTCTCGCACGTCGACGAGACGGTCGAGCATCTCTACGCAGGACACGGTGATGCCTTCCACGGCGATGTGAGAGACGTGATTCGAACGGCACTCGAACACGCCGAAGCGCGCAAGCCGAAGTACGGGTGACGACGCTCGTTCCCCGAGGACATTTTACGACGGGCTCGTTCACCAGTACCATGCCTGGTGCTGTCTATCTGGTGGGCGAAAACGTCACGCTCAGGACGATCGAGGAAGACGACCTTCCGTTTCTGCGCGATACGATAAATGCGCCTCGAGTTCGGGAATTTCTGGGGACGCGCCCGCCGATCAATCTCGAACAGGAACGCGAATACTTCGAGACTGCCATCTCGAACGACGAACAGTGTAATCTCCTCGTCTGTGAGGATGGCGATCGTGCGGGGACGATCGGGCTCCACCCGCTGAATCCGCCAGAAGGATCGAGCGAGATCGGACTCTTCCTCGCGGAGGACTACTGGGGACGGGGACTCGGAACCGAGGCTTCTCGGCTTCTCACCGACTATGCGTTCCGCGAACGTGGTCACCACCGCGTGAGTGCCCGTGTGATCGAGGGAAATGATGCCTCCCGACGCATCTGGGACAAACTCGGGTTCCGTCACGAAGCGACGTTCCGCGAGGCAGCGTTCAGGGACGGGAACTATGTCGACGTCCACTGGCACGCAGTGCTCGCCGACGAGTGGTTTCTTGAGGACTGAACGGGACTCGAAATTCTGATCGAAGACGGTGGAGACGACTCAGGCAGTTTGGCGCTCGCGGTTCTTCGGGCGGAGGTTGCCATAGCCGCACTTGCGGCAGTGCTCCGCGTTCGACGGGTTGCGAGCGTTACAGCGCATACAGATCAGCTTTGCGAGGTTTCGTTCCTCGGCTGCGTCGAAGCTAGGCATAGGAACAGGTATTCCGTCGTATCGTTAAACGCTTCCGCTTCGGTCGGAGCAGGCTCACACTCCGTCGCGATGGCACCTCTCTCCGGCTAATCCAGCGTTTCACGGGATGCGTATTGAATGTCATTCTATCAAGTAGTCGTCCTGGACGGAGACGACGTCCCGTGAGTCATCGCAGGCAGCATACCGCCGAAGCGGTTCGTCGTTGAGCTCGAGGAAGGTTTCGCCCCAGGTGAACTTCCCGAGGAGACGCTCGGCGTGATCACGACATCCAAGAATGATCAGCCCTGCCGCGAGTGCCTCGACAGTCGTCAGTTGGAATGGCTTGCCGAAGTTAACGGGATTCGCTGCGACCAGGAATGGCAATGCGCGGTGTTCGCCCGAAAGCGAAAAGCGCGCCTCGCCCGCTCGCTCCCAGGAGCAGTCCAGGGCGACGAGCAGGTCGTGATCCGCGTCCGCGGGGGAAAGAGCCTGCGCTGCGTGGGGGTTGAGGACGACACCGTGTGGCGTCTCTCGATTCGACCGATGGAGCGCAACGAGGTCAAATCTCGCGAGCTTGCGAGCCGTGCACTTCTCTGGGTCGTCATCGGCCTCGTAGCGAACGTGGATCTCCACGATCGAGCCTTACCCAGCGGGCGGAAATAAGGGGTACGGCCTCCACGGTATCGGGTCGTTCGACTGGCTCACGTTCTATCGCTTGGTGCCGACGGCTACTTGGTGATTGACTCGGTACCCTCCCTCGTGAAACGACGGAAGTATCTCTCTCTCACTGGGTCTGCCTTGGCGGGACTGGCGGGCTGTACTGGGACTACCCCTCCGAGTGAGACACCATCACAGACCCCACCGGCAACCACGATGCCCCGGGGGCCGCGACGAGGAGACGATCTGCCGAACGATCCTGATCCGCGGGACGGGTACCCCCCACAGTTCGAAACCACGCCTGAGGAGCGCTCGATTGCCGTCGACTCGTTCGAAACGACGACCGTCGAGGGGATCGAGGTGCCCCTCGCCCCCATCGATGTCGCGTATTACTGGTATGCGCGCGGCGAGGCCAGGTTCGCCGACGCCCGTGGCTCCGGTCAGTACGAGCGATCGCACGTCTATGGCGCGGTATTGAGTCCAGCCCTCTCCGATATCCCGGACGACCCCGTTGTGACCTGGCCGGTCGAAGACCGTGTCGTCTGTTACTGTGGTTGCCCGCATCACCTCTCGTCGATCCGTGCAAGTCAGCTACGTGAGGCAGGCCACAACGCTGTGTACGTCATTGACGAAGGATACGGTGAATGGTTCGATCGCGAGTATCCTATTGCTGGCTCCACGGTCGAATCCCGCCCGGACCCGTGGGTGATCGACGGTATGGTGGATCAGCAATTCGCCGGCCAGTACGTCATTGCACGACATCTCCCAACCGAGCAAGCAGAGGCTGCACCCATCGCTGACGACGGCTCGTTCCGACTCGAGCTCCGGTTTGCAGCTGTCACGGCGGATGCAACCATCGTCGTGGATACTCCTGACTCACGCATCGTCGACCGATTGGGCGACCTGGCTACAGGTAGCCTCATCGAACGTCTCTGATGAGTCTTCATCACTCTCGTCGCCCTGCTCCGACTGCTGATTCCCCGAGTGGCTCGTGTCCCTCGATGACCGTCGTCCCGCCCATGTATGGCTGGAGGACATCCGGGACATCGATCGTCCCATCCGCATTCTGGTAATACTCTAGAATCGCAACGAGCGTTCGCGGAATCGCGACACCTGACGCGTTGAGTGTGTGGAGATATTCGGCTGATTCGTGGCGTTCAGGGCGGTACCGAAGTCCCGCACGCCTGGCCTGGTACGCTTCGAAGTTCGATGCACTCGAGACCTCGAGCCAACGCCCCCCAACATCGGGCCCGTCGGGCATATTATCGCCTGGAGCCCACACCTCTATATCGTATTGCTTCGCGTGCTTCAGCCCCATATCACCCGTACAGATCTCGATAGTTCGGAACGGGAGTTCGAGCCGACGAAGGACCTCCTCCGCGTCGTCCAGGAGCGGGTCAAGCTGCTCGTAGCTGTCTTCGGGGCGTACGAAGTTGACGAGTTCGACCTTGTTGAACTGATGGACACGGACGATTCCTCGGGTCTCCGTCCCGTGCTCGCCCGCTTCCCGACGAAAGTTCGGCGTGTACGCCTGGTGTTTCACGGGAAGGTCGTCGTCGAGGAGAATCTCGTCTGCGTACATGTTTGTGACCGAAACTTCCGCCGTCGGGCAGAGCCAGAGGTCGTCGTCATCATAGTCTTCGAACTCGTCGCCCCCGACGCGGTAGGCGTCCTCGTTGAACTCCGGGAGTTGTCCCGTACCACGCATCGCCCGGCTGTTGACGGGGATCGGCGGGAACAAATCGGTGTACCCCTGTTCCCGATGTACGTCGAGCATGAACTGGATGAGCGCATGCTCCAATCGAGCGCCGTCCCCTTTGGTGAAGTAGAATCCCCCACCAGCGACCTTGGCACCGCGTTCGAAATCGAGCAATTCCAGTTCCTCGCCAAGGTCGTAGTGCGGAATTACGTCCGCCGGGAGGTCACGGAGATCGTCGAACCCCGTACGGTACAGCTCTACGTTATCCTCCTCGTCCACCCCGATAGGCACTGAGTCGTGCGGCGGTTGCGGAAGCCGGAGCAGTGCGTCTTCTAGCGTGTCCTCTAACGCGTCGGCGCGTTCTTCGACCGCTTCGAGATTCTCCTTGAGTTCGCTCGAACGCTCGATAGCAGCCTGGGCCTCGTTGTCTTCGCCGTCTCGTTTTAATTGGCCAATGCGCTCCGACACCTCGTTGCGTTCCTTCCGGAGGGTGTCCCCTCGAGCTTTCAACTCCCGCCACTCCTCGTCGATGGCGAGCACCCGATCGAGATCGACGTCCTCGACGCCCTTCACCTCAATGGCGTCGCGAACGACGTCCGACTGCTCGCGGACGAACTGCCTGCTCAACATGTCCCCGGTTTCCCACCCGCTGGAAAAAGTCGTGTCGGTCGATCGATGTGGCTTGATCCATTTCTTCGTCTCGACCGTTCCCTTGTTCCGGACGCTTTGACGGATCTATCGACGAAGCACCCGTCGATACCACCTTCCGACTTGCATAGCGATACCGATACCTTCGTGATTCCGGGTACGTCGACACTATGAT
>CAZEDI010000008.1:29763-49271 GCA_964510865.1 uncultured Halobacteriales archaeon | reverse complement strand
CCAGTGCCACCAGTCGGTGTACGACCCGTTCAGCATCGTCCAGGAGTCGTTCGTCTCGCTACCCCGCGAGGGTGACGAATAATGAGTCTCGAACGCAAGGACGAGTACGACCACGGCGAGTGGATGCGGGAAAAAGAGCTCACGCCGATAGAGACGACGTTCCTCACGACGCTCATCTGGATGGACAAGCGCTTCCGCATCGTGGACTACCTCGAGATTCTGGAGACCCTCTACTACCGGGTCAACCTCCAGATGCCGAAGAGCCACACCGAGCAGTACGACCTCGACAACAAGTTCTGGTACTGGTACCCGCTGTACTCGCTGGGCTCGTTCTCCATCATCGCGTACGTCGTCGCGGCCATCTCCGGCGCGCTGCTGGGCTTCTACTACGCCCCGGCGACCGCCGGAGACCCCTCCGCGGCCTACAACCAGATCACGTTCATCATGACGGAGCTGAACTTCGGGTTCATGCTCCGGTCGATCCACCGATGGTCCGCCCAGGTGATGGTCGCGGCCGTGTTCCTTCACATGATCCGCGTCTACTTCACCGGCGCCTACAAGGAACCCCGGGAGCTGAACTGGATCATCGGCATCCTCCTGCTCAGCCTGACGCTCCTGTTCGGGTACACCGGCTACCTCCTCCCCTGGGATCAGCTCGCTTTCTGGGCGGGGCAGATCGGTGTCGAGATGGCACTGTCGATTCCGCTCGTCGGCGAATGGGCCGCCCAGCTCATCTGGGGTGGCTTCTCGCTTGGCCAACCAACGCTCCAGCGGATGTACATCCTGCACGTCTTCCTGTTGCCATTCGTGGTGACGACGTTGATCGCGATCCACGTCGGCATCGTCTGGCTGCAGGGCATCGCGGAACCCCACTAGATCCATGACCGAGGATACTACCGACACCGACCGATCGAATGCACGTACCGACGGTGGAGGGGCGATCGTCCCGCCGGACGACGAAACCCCGACCTGGCAGGAGCGCAAGGAGCGCAAGACTGGGCTCGCCCGGCTCACCTACGAGTACTTCGAACGAGCCCGACGAGAGGATCAGGATCTCCGCCAGCAATCCACGTACATCGAACGTGACGTGCTGGGCTTTCCGGCCTGGCCCCACGAGATCATCAGAAACCTCGCGATCACGAGCTTCTTCGTTGGCATGATCCTCTTCCTTGCAGCTGCACTCCCGCCCCATATCGACGCACCCGCGAACCCGTCGAGTACGCCCGCGGTCATCTTGCCTGACTGGTACCTCTACTGGTCCTTTGGCCTCTTGAAGCTCGGCCCGCTCAACCCCGAGCTGTCGATTCTCGGCGGTGAGAAGTTGATGGCAGATCGAACCTACGGCGTGCTGGCGAACCTCGTGGTCGTCGGTGTCATCGCCATCGTCCCGTTCGTCAACAAAGGGACCGCACGTCGACCCGTTGAGCAACCGTTCTGGGCTGCAATCGGGGTAACGGGTGTCGTCTTCGCGTTCACGATCAGCGTACTGTCGATCAAGAACCTGGTCCCGATGGATCCCAATCTCCTGTTGGATCTGACGTTCCTCGTGCCGCCACTCGCTGGCGCGCTCGCGTACTCGATCCTCAAGACCATGCGCGAAGGCTACATGTACGACCTCAACAGGCGGTACTATCGCCTCAGGCCGCCAAAGTGAGTGCCGGGTAGATGCAACCTGACGATGATGGGGACGGATCGGTCGCCGACCGGGACGTGATCGTCCCGCTCAGAGTCTACAAAACGGTAGTCGTCTTCTCGACACTCTTCGCCGTGGGATTCGTCGTTGCTGGCTTCATGGCGCTCGATACGGCAACCCAACGGGCAAATGCGCCACCATCGGAGGTCGACGTGCCGATAGCCGCCTTGGGAATCGGTCTGATCGCTGCCGGGGGTCTCGTATACGCCTTCGCCTCTCGATTCAGGGCGCCCGGAATGGGAACGACTAAGACCGACGACGGGCAACGATCCGACGATGGCTGACGAGTTCATCAAGGGCCTGGCGGTCGCGACGACAGCCGGGCTCGGATGGATGGTTCTCGCAGGATGGTACAATACGCCGAGTTTTGGCGGTGACCAGCTCATCGGGCCGTCCCCCGAGAACCCTGACCTCTACGCGGAACTTGGCCTCGTCTTGAAGGAGGCACTCTTCTGGTTCGCGATATTCGCCATGCTCACGTTCTGGGTACTCATTCCCGCGCTCAATCGGATCCGCGGCGACACCGCAGAGGGCGCATAGGCTCTCGATTCGAGACGGACGCTTTTTCACCTCCCCCATCGGAGTCGCGACCGATGATTGCCGTCGTCGGCCCCGAGTGCGTGGAACGTATCGGGTCCGCGATCGAACGAGCGGGCATGGATTCCGTGGTCGGGAAGTCCACTGCCGTCCTTGGTTCGGAGCCAGAGCTGGTTGTCGCTCTCGGTGAAGCGACTGTCATCGATGCCGTCCGTTCTGGTATCGATGTCCCACTCCTTCCTGTGGAAGCTGGCATCGGCGCCAGGTCCATGACGGTCGAGACCGCGGTCGAGAGCGCCGAGCGACTCGTGTCCGGCCAGTTCGATACACATCGTGTGCCAACGGTCCGTGTTCGACGCGGTGACGAGTTCGTCGGACCAGCACTCTTCGATGTAACGCTGGTGACAGCCGAACCAGTGCGGATTTCGGAATTCGGGCTTACCACCGTTAGGATCGACGACCGGGTCCGTGCGGATGGGGTCGTTATCACCACCCCGGCCGGGAGTCACGGGTACGCTAACGCGGCAGGCGCTCCGGCCATCGAGGGAGAATCGGATATCGTCGCGGTCGTACCGATCGGCGCATTCACGATGGACCCCCCGGAGTGGGTCTTCGACCTCGAGAACCCGATCGAGGTCACGGTGATCGACGAGACTGGGACTGCATTGGTGCTCCTGGACGGGAGCGAAGCTGCCGAAATCGCCGATGCGATACACGTCGAGCCTGGAACGCCCCTCCAGATGGTCGATATCGAACGGGAGTAAATCAGAAAAACTCTAATGGGCCACGCGCACATCTCCTCCCATGGTTGAACCGGCGATATTCGGACCCCTCGACTCCATCCTCGGGCCGTATATTGAGTGGGTCGTGCTCGCGATCGTCCTGGTGAATCTCGCGACACGGTTCCTTGCCCACCGACGGCACGTCAATCAGGTGGACTCGGGGGCAGACGCCGTTGACAGGTTCCTGCCGCACGAGGTGTCGAACATGGCACTCGTACTGGCCGCGTTTTACTTCCTCACCATCGAACACCACGCTGGGATGGTCCTCGCGACGCTCGTCGTCGGGACCGTTATTGCCGATTTCTTCGAGTTCGAGGCCCGAAACGTCGAGGCCCGGAACGAGATGGCAGTCGAGCTCCCGAAGGGGGCGATCGTTGCCTCGATGTTCGCTGCAGCCTATGCCGCATACATCGCTCTCTTCTTCCTGATCGAGGGACCACTCGGAGCGATTATCTAACGACCCAGTCACTGTCAGGTGAGCGCCTAAATAAGCCCGTTTTCCTCGAGTCCACGAATGAGGTCGTCGACGAGTTCGTCTACTGTCTCGTACGGAAAGTCCTGCGCACTTGAGAGTTTCATGCCCATCTCCATCGCGCTCATCGAGAAGTCCCCGGCTTCGAATCGCGTCGACGGCCCGTCGGGGAGTGCTGGGACGAGGTCCATCTGGTTCGTGACGGGATACTCTGCGCCTTCGAAGGCCTCGGTAAACTGCTGTCTGAGCTCGTCTTTGACATCTGCCATGGGTCTCACTGCTCCCCCCAGAGGAAAAACGTTCCGTCCCCAGCCGGGAAGCTTTTCGTAGTCCGGCGTGAGGGTGCGCACATGCGGGACGTGCTCGAGGAGTGGCGACCGGTAATCGATGAGGCCATCGAGGAGGTCCTCCCTCGCACGATAGACGAGGCCTTTCTGGAGTCGTTTTTCGGTGAACCGACGTATACGTACGACGCTGCGGCGATCCGTGCTGGCCTCTCCGACCCAGTTTGGGAACTCCTCGATCGTGGGGGAAAACGGTGGCGCGCAGTACTCTTCCTCCTTCTGGTGGACGCGTTCGGGGAAGACCCGTATGACTACCTTACCTATGCGTGCATCCCCGAGATCCTCCATACCGGAACGATCATCGTCGACGACGTCGAGGACAATGCCGAGCTTCGTCGGGGAGAACCAGCCCTCCATGACCGGTTCGGGGAGGACGTTGCACTCAATGCTGGGAACGCGCTCTACTTCATTCCCCTCAAGCTGATCTCGGCGAACGATGCAGGTCTCGACGACGGATCGAAACTTGCTGCCTACGAGATGCTCACCTACGAGCTGAACCGGACACACCTCGGTCAGGGGATGGATATTGATTGGCACAACCGCCGTCGCTCGGAGGTCACCGAGGATGAATACATGGAAATGTGTGCGTGTAAGACCGGCTGCCTCGCGCGTATCGTGGGCAGGCTAGCAGCCATCGTGACAGAACAGTCCCGGGAGGTCGAGGAAACAGTAGCCACTTACTGCGAGCTAATGTCGATCGCGTTTCAGATCGTCGACGATGTCCTCGATATCGAGAATTCACTGGGTGACGCCGGGGAGTTCGGCAAGGCATTCGGCAACGACATCAGGGAGGGCAAGACGACACTCATGGTCATCCACGCGCTCCGCGAAGCGCCGGCCGCCCAGGCTGATCGACTGGAAGCCATTCTTGCAGCACACCACCCGAGTAACGACGAGGTGCTCGAAGCGATCGAAATCCTCCACGAGACCGAGAGCGTCGCCTACGGCAGGCAAAAGGCCGAAGAACTCGCGGTCGCAGCTCGCGAAGCTATCAACGGGCTAGACCTCGAATCAGGCCCGCAAGCCCATCTCGCTGAACTCCCCGGATACATGATCGAGCGCCAACTCTGAGTGCAGGGTGCACGCAGTACCGTCAGTCGATCGAGATACTGTCGTGACGACACAGTCAGGGACTGCTGGGAATGCAGGGTACGGGAGCCTCAAGACCGGGTGGCGAATCCGCGATGGCAAACCAAAGTCTTCAGTACCGGGCCCATCAAAGCCGGAGGTGATGAGCACGGAACGTTCGGTCTCGCGTCGCGGCTTCCTCCGGGCAGCAGTCGGAGCGGGAGGTGTCTTGGGAGCGAGTGGGACGGGAGCCGCCGCTGAGGCAACCGAGACGGGGACGCCGACCGGAGCCGATGGGAACGAGACTGCAACCGGTGATGGCGGGCAGGTCGGACAGACGCATACGGTCGACATGAACGACAATCTCGAGTTCGTTCCTGCGGATATCACGATCGAGCCTGGCGATACCATCGAGTGGGTCAACGTCGGAAGCGTCGGTCACACGGTCACGGCGTACCGCGATGGGATCCCCGAAGAGGCGGAGTACTTCGCCTCGGGGGACTTCGACAGCGAGGACGCGGCACGAAGTAACGCCTCTGCAGGCGACATCCCAGGCGGGGAATCCTATTCACACACGTTCGACATCGTTGGGACATACGACTACTTCTGCATTCCCCACGAAGGAGCTGGAATGGTCGGCTCCGTCTCCGTCGAGGAGGGGGCCAACCAGGGAACGGCAACCCCCGCGATCATCCCTGACAGCGCGCGAACGCTCGCATTCGCCACGTTTGCTGCATTGGTCGGGACACTCGGCTTCGTCTACGTGTTCCTCAAATACGGTGGCGCTCAACCGGAGACTGCCGAGTAGAGCGAGTGGCGTGTCTCTGCTGGCGTGCAGAGATGCTGCGAGATATCGAATATCGCTTGTGTACCCGGTTGTGAACAGTACTCCTACGTGTGGACGACAAGTTCGACGTCACGATGCGCGCCCTCGAGGTCGGCGACGACTCGTTCGACGATTCGTTCGATTTCGGTGTACACTCTGTTTTCAACGCGTTCGATCACCCAGTCGAGGGACGTGAACGAGGGAAGGGAAACGGCGTCGCGCTCGACAGAATCCGGCCGGTACTGTCCGATGAGGCGCACGCGGCAGGATTCCTCGTCGATCGGCTCGATTCTCCATTCGCCTTTCGCATGAATCCCCCGGATTAGTTCGAACTCGATACGCTCTGGCGGAGTGACGGCTGTCACCTTCGAGCGGACGGTGTACGTGACCTTCCACCAGCCCAGCACTAGCGCATATTCTGTCCCAGGTCCTCCCTCCCCGTATCGTTCTACGGAGCGGAGGTGGGTCGAGTACGTCGCGTATCCCGGAAAATCCAGGAGGAATTCGTACACCTCCGTTGCTGGGGCGTGTATCTCCGTGCTGACGTCCAGCTCCTGCACGTGCTCTCGTACTGGCGGCGTGCGCGTAAGCGTTCGGGGACCGGATCGCCGGAGACTTTTTGCGTGGGCTGGCGTAGGGTCGGATATGGACCTCTCACTCCCGGATGAACATCGGATGATCCGGGATTCCGTTCGGGAGTTCGTCGCCGACGAGATCGAACCCATCGCCCAGGAGATCGAGGACGACCACCGCTTTCCGGCAGAGGTGTTCGATCGGCTCGCAGACCTCGACGTGATGGGTGTCCCCATAAGCGAGAACTATGGCGGCCTCGGATCCGATCAGCTCGCATACGCGCTCGTCACGGAAGAACTCGGTCGCGCATCGGGATCGGTCGGCCTCTCCTATGCAGCGCATGTCTCGCTCGGATCGAAACCAATTGAACTGTATGGAACAGAAGCCCAGAAGGAGCGGTGGCTTCGACCTCTGGCGACTGGGGAGTGTCTTGGTGCATGGGCACTCACCGAACCGGAATCGGGCAGTGACGCATCGAATATGACGACGCGTGCGGAAGCGGACGGTGATGGCTGGCGCCTGAACGGCACCAAGCAGTTTATCACGAACGCCTCGGTTGCTGGATCGGTCCTCGTGAAAGCCGTCACTGACCCCGATGCCGGCACGGACGGCATCTCCACCTTCATCGTGGATCCTGACGACGAGGGATTCGAGGTTTCGACACTCTGGGACAAGATGGGGCTTAACGCGTCCCCGACGTGCGAGATCCAGTTCGACGATCTCTTTCTGCCAGACGACCGCCTGCTCGGCGACGAGGGAGCGGGCTGGGAGCAGACGATGAAGACACTCGATGGTGGTCGGATCTCCATTGCCGCGCTCTCTGTCGGTCTTGCCTCCGGAGCGTATTCGGCTGCACGGGAGTACGCACTCGAACGAGAACAGTTCGGCAGGCCTATTGCTGAATTCGATGCGATCAGGGATACACTCGTGGACATGCACCGAAAGATCGAACGGGCACGCCTGCTGACCCATCGGGCCGCGTGGCGGTACGATCAGGGGGAGGAGGTAACCAGGGAGAGTGCGCTGGCAAAGCTGGATGCCTCGGAGGCGGCTCGAGAGGTTGCAGAGGATGCCGTCCAGATCCTCGGGGGGTACGGCTATACCACAGACTTCGCGCCACAGCGATTTTACCGCGACGCGAAGCTGATGGAGATCGGGGAAGGGACGTCGGAAATTCAACACCTCGTGATCGGTCGGGAGCTCGGTCTGTGACGTGTCCCACCTCGAGGAGCGAATCCACGATCAACTTCTATCGACCAGCCGTGAAACGATCCAGCGGGTCGTGGGTGTTGCGGACGACGTGGCCGCAGGGTGGACCGACGGGACGACGACTGATCGTGACGAACTCGTCGCTGGGTTGACCGGAGGTCTGGAGGCCGAAAACCTGCATACTCCGCTCATCGAATGCTTACAGCACGGTATTCGTGTGGGAGGATTCGAACTCCCCGCGACGCCCGTCCCTGCGCCGCCATATCTCGTCGTATCGAGCACTGGTCCACTCCTGAGGGCAGGGATCTCGCCTGGTCGGCTCCTGCTCTCGTTTGACGTGTTCGAGGTAATCCGAGGCGAACCGACGATGTATCGGCGTGCAGGGAGTGCTCCAGCAGACGTCCTTGACGTGACACTGGTAAGGAAACCCACCAACTGAGGAAACGACGACCCACTCTCCGCGAACCGGCTCCTGTTACGCTCGATACTCGGTCATACCGATAGTCACCACACCGAACACGAACAGGAATACGTTCTCACTGTGCGATCTCGCGTCAGGTTCGGAACGATTCGCCACAGCCACATTCGGAGACCACGTTCGGGTTATCGACTTCGAAACCCGCCCCCTGCAGGCCGGACTCGTAGTCCAGCCGTGAGCCTTCGATGTACCGCATACTGGCTGGATCGACGAACACCCGGAGGTCGTGGTATTCGTACACTTCGTCTTCGTCGTCCGGTTCGTGATCGAACCGCATTCCATAGGAGAGCCCTGCACAGCCTCCCTGCTGGACGAACAGTCTGAGCCCCCCGACGTCGTCGTCCATGCCCTCCTCGGACATGAGCGCGAGCGCCTGTTCGGCGGCCGTCTCGGTGACCTCGATATCGGGCCGCGTCTCGTGTTCGCCCGCCGATTCCGTACTCATGCGTTTCTCTTGTGCGCCGATCGTGTTA
Organism: uncultured Halobacteriales archaeon; assembly: GCA_964510865.1. GTDB lineage: Archaea > Halobacteriota > Halobacteria > Halobacteriales > Hikarchaeaceae > CAZEDI01. The sequence continues at coordinate 40,816 of CAZEDI010000008.1, read as the reverse complement.
ACGGTGACGGCGTGGGACGTGTCCGGCTCATTCATCGATGCGGCGGTTGACACTCTCGGCGTGTGCTTCGAGACCTTCCGCATCGGCTAGGGTGGAGATCGTCGGCTGCAGGTCTTCGAGTGCATCCTGGTCGAGGCGCTGCACCGTGCTCGCCCGGACGAACGTGTCGACTGACACGCCCCCAGTGATGCGAGCGCCACCGTCCGTGGGGAGGATATGATTCGTCCCACTCGCGTAATCGCCAGCAGCTACCGGCGTGTACGGACCCAAAAAGATGCTCCCGACGCTATGTATTCGTTCGAGAAGCGCCTCGTCGTTCTCCGCCTGGATGGAGAGGTGTTCCGGGGCGTACGTCTCGGTGAATGTCACTGCATCGTCCATCGATTCCGCGAGAAACACGCCGTTCGTCTCGCGTTCGAGCGCTTCTTCGATGATCGTTGCTCGGTCGCGGTGGCTCGCCTGGCGACCCACTTCGACCGCAATTTGTTCCGCGAGGTACTCCTCGTCGGTCACGGCGACGATGCCGGTATTCGGATCGTGCTCCGCTTGGGCGACGAGGTCGGCAGCCACGTATTCCGGGTCTGCAGACCCATCGGCGAGGACGAGAATCTCGCTCGGCCCGGCCAGGAAGTCGATCTCGACTGTTTCCCGCACCTCAGCTTTAGCGGCTGTGACCCAGCGATTCCCCGGGCCGACGATCTTGTCGACTGGGTCGATCGTCTCTGTACCATATGCGAGTGCCGCGATCGCCTGCGCCCCGCCAACTGCGTACACTCGATCGGCTCCAGCCTCGTGAATCGCGGCGAGCGTCGCCGGGTTGATCTCCTCTGCGGGTGGCGTCGTGACTGTGACGTGCTCGACACCAGCAACCACGGCAGGAATGATTCCCATCAGGGCGCTCGACGGGTAGGCCGCCCGACCGCCCGGGACGTAGACGCCGATGGATTCGATCGGTCGAAAGCGCCGACCGAGCGTCCGGCCTTCGATCTCCTCGCGCCAGTCGTCTCGGACTTGTCGCTCGTGGAAGGCACGGATATTCGCTGCAGCATCCTGGATCGCGTCGAGGACATCGTCGTCGACCTCGTGTGTAGCCTCCTGGCTCCGGGCAGTAATATCGATCTCGTCGACGTGGACGCCATCGAAATCCCGGGAGAGTGATCGGAGAGCTGCGTCTCCATCGTCGCGGACCTGCTCGATGAGTCCTCTGACGTCTTCCCGTGCGGCATCGATCTTTGCCGACCTGTCGAGTATCGCATCGCGCTCATCCGCAGAGAGATCTACGAGCCGACGAACGTTCATATCCGATCCCTGGACCGCCCCCGAGAAATGGGTTCCGCTCGCGGTTCACGCCCCGCGTGTATTTTTAGCCGAGACCGCACCAGCCCCCGTAATGGCTCACTACGCACTGATTGCCTTTCGTCGCGACGCAGAACGCGTTGATCTCTATCGCTCCAGCTCACATGGATTCACGCTCGACGAAGGATACCTCCGTGAGATCCACCCCGGCGACGAGTGGCTCACACGCGTCACCACCGATGTCCCATTCGACGACGTGGTCAGGACCCATCTCGACCCCCGTCGTGACGAGGCTGTCGTGCGTTTCGGCTCAACGCTCCAGGCATACCGGGTTCTCCGTTTCGCCGTCCCCACGGCCTCGGGAACGATCGAGCCCTCGCCTGGGGAACCGATGGGGGCTTTGCTTGCGATCCACGATTTCGCCGATCCCGAACCGGACGGATATGTTCGCGGCTGGTTTGCCGCAACGCGGGCCGCTGTCGGCGAGTCAGTTGATCGTGGACTCCTTCGGGAACAGGACGCTCCTCCCGATCTCTGTAACCGACTTCGGCGGTTCGCTGTCGACGATGTCGAGGTGATCGAACTCACGCGCGAGTGATCACACCCCCGAAACGCGAGGCCCTTTTATCCATGGGGCAGCAACGACCCAGTGTGTCAGACGCGGAGCCGAACGACGAGCATTATTCGGGTGATGGGGACGTCTCGCGCACGCGTCATAATCCACCGCCTCACGTGGCATGCGCGATGGTCGAGTCCGGGATCGAGGAAGGTCAGTTGGTCACACTTTTCGGCCGGTGTTCGGTCCAGTATGACGGTCGTGCAGCCAGCACGCTTGGCCCAGGAGACCGGCACGTGATGCTCAAACCCGACGGCACTGCCCTCGTGCACACGGACGAGGGTCACCAGCCGGTCAACTGGCAGCCACCTGGGTGCACGCACGAGGCGACCGTCGTGGATGAATCACTCACGGTCCGAAGTCGACGCGAGACACCGACGGAGGTCGTACACGTCAAATTCGAGCGGATCGATCTGGCCGCGACATTCGACGTCACGGACGAGACGGATCTCGAGCTAGTGGGTACGGAAGACCACCTCCGGGAGCAGATCCTCGACGACCCCTCTCTGGTGGAACCCGGGTTCGTCCCGCGGTCCACCGAACGCGAGACCTCGGCAGGTGCGGTCGACGTCTTTGGCGAGGATGCGGAGGGTCGCGCGGTCGTCCTCGAACTCAAGCGTCGCCGAGCAGGTTTGGATGCCGTGAGCCAACTCCGACGGTACGTGGAGGCCCTCGGGGATGACCTTCACGCTGGGTCGGAGCTGCGGGGTATGGTGGTTGCTCCGTCGATCACCGAGCCCGCTCGCGAACTCCTTGACCAGGAAGGATTTGAGTTCGTCTCGCTCGAACCTGACTCGAGTCCGACTGATCCTGCGTGACTGCACCGCTGACGTGGTTCACTCAATGGTGCGTTTGAGCTCCGCGAGGGTGTTGAGTGCATCGAGCGGCGTGGTCTCACCGATGTCTACTGACGCGAGCGTCTCAACGAGTGTCGCGAGCTGATCGTCGTCCAGCTGGCTGGTGGTATCCGAGGGTGTGTCGATCCGGTCGCGAAGCGCGTCTGGCTCAGCCGTTTCGGACTCATCTGTGGCTATCAGTTCGTGGGATCTGTCGACGACAGAATCGGGAACACCTGCCATGCGTGCCACGTCCACCCCGTACGATCCGGTTGCTGGACCAGGGGAGACGTCGTGGTCGAATCGGACGTCGCCATCGGTTCGCGTCACCTCAAAGTGGAGGTTGATGAGCCCGGACAAACTATCTGCTGCCGTCGTGAGTTCGTGATGATGCGTCGCGAAGAGCGTGTAGGCACCGATCTCGTCGTGGAGATATTCCGTAATTGCCCGGGCAAGGGCAAGCCCGTCTGCCGTGCTGGTTCCGCGACCGACCTCGTCGAGGAGGACAAGTGAGTTTGCGGTGGCCGACTCGAGGATGTCCGCGAGTTCGGTCATCTCGACCATGAACGTCGACTGGCCCCCAGCGATGTCGTCGCTCGCACCGACTCGCGTATACACACGGTCCACGAGACCGATGTCGGCAGACGCCGCGGGAACGAAGCTCCCGATCTGTGCCAGTATCGTGATGAGGGCGATCTGTCGCATGTACGTCGACTTCCCGCTCATGTTCGGCCCCGTGATCACGGCGAGTGACGACGACCGGTCGAGCTCGATCCCGTTCGGGACGAACGAATCCTGTGTCCGCTCTACGACCGCATGACGCCCACTCTCGATTCGGATACCTGCCCCCAGTCCCCGGATCTCGGGCCGCGTATAGTCGTAGTTGGCAGCGATCTCCGCCAGGGCACAGATGGCATCGAGTCTGGCGAGGGCCGCAGCGAGTGCTTGGACGCGTTCTGTCTCCGCTGCGACAGCCGATCTGACGTCGGTAAATAGGTCGTATTCCCGCTGATCGGCGCGGTGTTCTGCGCGGAGGATCTCGTCCTCGCGCTCCTTGAGTGCTGGCGTATAGAACCGTTCCGCGTTCTTCAGTGTCTGTCGTCGGGTGTACTCCGCAGGGATCCGGTCGAGATTCGAGTCGGTCACTTCGATATAATACCCGTGCACGGCGTTGTGACCAACCTCGAGCGTATCGATCCCTGTCCGCTCTCGTTCGCGTGCTTCAAGCCGGGCTATCCACTCCTTTCCGTCACGTTCTGTCCGACGGAGTTGGTCGAGCTCTCGATCGTACTCCTCGCGAATCACGTTGCCATCAGTGATTTCTACAGGTGGGTCACGCTGAATCGCCCGCTCGATGCGGTCTCTCGTCTCACCGAGATCATCGAGGCCATCGCGGAGTGATTGCAAGACGTCCGCGGTTGGGTCCGATATCACCTGTCGTATCTCGGGGACGACAGCGAGGGTTTCCTCCAGCGATCGGAGGTCTCGGGCATTGGCTCGTCCCCGGGAGACACGCGAGATGAGCCGTTCTAGATCGTATACATCCCTGAGCTGTTCTTGGATGGTCTCGCGTGTCCGGACATCCCTGGAGAGTTCCTCCACGGCGTCCAGTCTGGCCTCGATCGTCTCGCGATCGAGTAGGGGCCGGCGAATCCAGTCACGGAGTCGGCGGCTCCCGAGCGCGGATGCGGTCTCGTCGAGTACGTCGATGAGTGCACCGCCTGGTCCCCCGTGAACGCTCCGTCGGTCAAATAGTTCGAGGGAGCGGAGGGCAACTGCATCGAGCGTCATGTACTCCTGGACGTCGTACCGTGTCAGGTGGGTGAGATAATCGAGGTGACCGTCTTCGCCGCCCCGCGTGTATTCAGCGTACGCGAGGAGTGCCCCGGTAGCACGCACTTCTGCAGGTGTTTCGAGGTGGGCGTCAGGTGCGCCAAAGTATTCGGCGACGTGTTCGCTCGCGATGTCCGCCTCAAAGGCCTCCTCGTCGAACGCGGAGACCACTGTGTCTCCAGGGAAGACGGTGTCATCACTGGTCGGTTCCACGATCGCCTCTGCAGGTTCGAACCGGCCGACCTCATCGCTGATAGCGCCGAGGGCTCCCCCGGTGACGTAGAAATCGCCCGTTGAGACATCGAGGAAGGCGATCCCATGCCTGCCGGCGTCGTCGCTCGCTAGTGCGGCCACATAGGTGTTGTCGTCCCCTTCCAGGAGTTCGTCTTCGGTCAGCGTTCCCGGGGTCAAAACCCGGGTGACTGCTCTGTCAGCAACGCCCGATACCTGCTCGGGGTCCTCCACCTGTTCGGCAATCGCGACGCGGTATCCCGCGTCCAGGAGTCGATCGACGTACGATTCGGCGGTGTCGACCGGGATTCCGGCCGCAGTATACTCGCCGGTACTGTCTTCCCTGGTGATGAGCGTCAGCTCGCATACGCGACCGACTGTTTCCGCCGCATCGCCGAACGTCTTGTAGAAATCGCCGACGTGGAACAGGACGAGTGCGTCCGAATATTGCTCACAGAGTTCCACATACTGCGCGATCATCGGCGTCAGCTCGTCGCTCTCTGCCATCGACTCCGGCGGTCCAAGTGCCGGATCCATTGGCGATACGCTTGGTACGGGTACCAATAGGCGCTTTGCATTTGTGGACGGTCGAGATGACTGATTGTGTCTCTCTCCAGCACGTCACAATCATTTTCACGAGGATTCACGAAGAGGAGACTATGGCAGGGGATTCCGGGGGGAACTCGTCCGGGCCGGGCCGTCGGAGCAAGGTCGCACGCGTGATCGAGGAGCGCGACTTGGACGGGCTCGGTGCTGAACTCGAGCGTCGCTGGGTGGAGGAGACAGAGGGTCGGTTCAGTCTGAGGGACCTCGCAACGTACTTCAACCGTCAGGTGCTCGAGGCCGCCCTGCGCGAGGCGGACGTCAGTGTCCTCGCGGGCGAGGTCGAGAACTTCTACGGACTCCTCACTGATGACGACGTCACAGCCGGGACCCGGGTCGAGGCGGAACGCCGCCTCGAACGAGCCGGGATCGACGTGGAGGAACTCCGCGCGGACTTCGTCACCCACCAGGCGATCCATTCCTATTTGCGGAAGCATCGAGGTGTGGACGCTCCCGATCGTCACGCGACCAGCTCGATGGACGACCGGCGAGATACGCTCGAGCAACTCCGCAGTCGGACGCAAGCTGTCACCCGAACGACCCTCGAGTCACTCCAGCGCTCCGGCGATCTCTCGATCGGCGAGTTCGAAACGTTCGTCGAGGTCCGCGTTACCTGCACCGACTGTGGAACCCGGTACACTGTGAGTGATCTCATCGAGGCTGGTGGATGTCAGTGCGACTGAGTGAGGTGCTATCGTCACACCGCGAATTCCTCATTTCGTCACTCTCGGACGTCGGGCTTCGAGAGGACGCCACCAGCTCGGTCTGCTCACGCCCGACTCGATCCGCGATCTCCAGAAATCGAGGGCACCTTGCGTCGGTGAACAACGCTTAACCCACCACTCGGAACTAGACGAGGTATGGGTGACGGGACTGCTGAAGGTCAGTCAGTCCGCTCCTATGGAGCGTCTGGTGATGGAGAGGAGCGCGATACGGAGGCGATACAGGACGCGCTGGATGCGTGTTCGAGATCGGGCGGGACTGTTCTCGTCCCGCCCGGCGACTACCTCACCGCGCCGCTTCGAGTCGGGGACGACACGACGCTCCACCTCGAAGCCGGCGCGACGCTCCAATTCGTGGGGGAGTACGAGGCCTACCCCGACGCATCGGGTCGATGGGAGGGCTGGAATCAGGTCGGATTTCACCCGTGCCTCCGGGTCGCCTCCGCCGAGAACGTCTCGATCGAAGGACGGGGGACGATCGACGGTGGGGGAGAGTACTGGTGGGAGTTGCACGGCCGCACACCGTCTGCGTATCCCGAGGGCTTGCGTGACCGACTTGCGTCCTTTCGTGAGCGAAACGACACACAGGACGCGGTGAGCGAGTTTACGCTCCGTCCACCGCTCCTCCAGATCTATCAATCCGAGAACGTCACCATCTCCGGGATCACGGTACAGAACTCGCCGTTTTGGAATACGCATGTTGTGTATTCTCGGGACGTGACGATCCACGATATCACCGTCCGGAATCCGGAGCATGCACCAAATGGAGACGGGATCGACATCGACTCCTCACAGCATGTCCGGATCAGCGATACCTCTCTCAACGCTGGTGACGACGCGATTTGTATCAAATCGGGCAAGGACGCTGAAGGGCGAGAGATCGGCCTGCCTGCTTCCGGGATCACCGTCACGAATTGTACGGTCGAGGCGGGTCATGGCGGCGTCGTCATCGGCTCTGAAATGTCCGGTGACGTCCGGGATGTGACAGTGAGTAATTGTACGTTCCGCGGGACCGACCGTGGCATCCGCATCAAAACCCAACGGGGTCGGGGAGGCGTCGTCGAAGATCTCCGTTTCGATTCGATCGTCATGCGAGACGTAGCCTGTCCATTCGTCGTCAACGGCTATTACTTCACCGACATCACGAGCGAGCCGGCGCCCGTGGACGATGGGACACCCCTGGTCCGGAATGTGCACATTCACGATGTGACTGCGACCAACGTCGAAACCGCGGGATTTCTGGCTGGCCTCCCCGTACATCAGTTCGTGGCTATTTCGTTCGAGAACGTCCGGATCGATGCCACGCGCCCACTCGATACCACCGATCTAACTCCTGCCATGGCGGATGGATACGAACAGCGCCATGCGCTTTTTTGCACATCACTCGCGGATGTCTCCTTCTCCAACGTCTCAATTCAGACCCAGGAGGGCCCTTCGCTTATCGTCGAGGATACGGAAACACTCGAAATCGACAGCCTCCGAACGCCGGGTTCGGCGTCTGCTCCCGTACTTACCCTTACTGACGTGGGACGAACATACGTCCGTGGGTGTATCGCTCCGGCAAACGGTCGATTCGCGACAATCGACGGTCGGGAGAACGAACTGGTCTCCGTCGCCGGGAACCACGGGGATCTACGGGAGGCCTTTGCTGTTATCGATGGCGGACGAGTCTCCCGGTGGGACTGATTCGATTGGGTGGCTAGAACTCACTCTGGTGGAGCGGTCCACTCCTCTCCATCATCTTGCGGGTCGTATCCGATCCGAGCACGGGCTTGTTCGATCGAGAACCAACGCCGTCGATTATCAGAGACACCAGCGAAGATCCCGAATTCGACGTCATCGTCTTGGAGACAGCAATCCACCTGGTGGGCGAAGTCGCGACGTGACTGCCACATCGCCTTCATACGTGCGACCCACGTGTCGTACTCCTCGCCCCCACGGTCCCATCTCCCTTCGTCGACGCCCTGCTCTGCATCCCCGTAGGGGTGATCGTATTCGGCATCGTTGACGGTGCAAACTCTGAGGGCATAGAGGTGTGAGGGGGAGTCGTATCGTTCCACGTAGTATCGACCGAGCGCTTCACCGAATACCTTGGAGGCGCCATACTCGGAATCGGGGCGGACAGGATCAGTTTCGTCGAGGACGATGTCGCACTCGCCGTGGTAGATCTCGGGCGCGAGTTCTTCTTCGTACATTCCCATGACGTGATTGGACGACAGGAAGACGAATGACTCTACGTCCGCCAGACGCGCTGCTTCGAGTGCGTTGTACGTCCCAATGATGTTCGGCTCGAGCACGTCACTCCAGTCGCCATCCGCGTGCGGGAATGCGGCCATGTGTACTATGGCGTCATGACCCCCAGCTGCCGACCGGAGCGCATCGGCATCTGCGACGTCCGCAATGATCGTTTCATACCCTCCATAGGGATGATCATCCGGCCTATCCGACCGATTGAGGTAGGTGAAATCGTACTCCACTCGGTCGTGCAGGTGGTCGATGAGTGCCGTCCCACACCTGCCATACGCGCCAGTGACCAGCACGTCCATGCCGGGCGTCCGGGAGGTCCCGCTATTAACGTACCGGATACCGGTGCACGACCTGTTGTGTTCGTGAGGATCCTATGTCAGGTGCCTTTACGATCGAAGGTGTCAGCATAGTGCGTTACCGGATGAGATTTTACTAGTAGACGTCGTGAACGTAGACAGGAGTTCCTACTAGGTCAGTTCGAGTATACTCTCGATTGTGGCTTCAGTCCACTCGTACATTGATTTACCTCGGAGTACTTCTTAACGATCGCCTCGTGGATGTCGAGAACGTCCCCGATCGATGGATACCAAAACTCGTCGGCTATTCACCGGTGGTTCGGCCTCGCCCGGCCTATCACTTTCTTCATCAAGGTACAACGACGTATCTACGGTCATTCGAAAGTGTGCGCCCGGAACACTAACTCCCGGCATCATTCCAGGTAGTGTACCGTGTCTGCCGGGTAACCCTCGTGCCGGGCGTCTATCGCGTGCCGGGGTTCGCCGGTCCGTCATCGCTCCCGGATAGGTGCTCGGTCGGGGACTGCGGCACGCACTACTACTAGGCGATGGGCGTAGTTAAGGGCTCGGGAGCACGGCAGAAACGAGGAGCTCGGAGTTTGATACCCGTTTTCCACTAAGCACACCCTCACGCCCTTCGGGCGGGGAGGATGTCACGGACTTGGTTCCATTGCCTCGTCCGTCGCGGTCAACTCGTAGACTTCCTCCCTACAGTCGCACACGCCGCAGACTGGTCTCGCGAGTCCGCCGTCGGCGAGTTCCTCGAGAGCGTCTCGAGCCTCTTCCTCTGAAATATATGCTTCGTCGGCGACTTCAGGGGGTGAGAGTGGCCCGCAATTGTCTAGAACAACCCGCGCGATTTTTGCCGAACAAGACAATTCGCGGGCATGTCCGTGACTCATCAGTCATCACTACAAGGGTCACCGGGAAAACACTTGCTGAATCGGCGGATTTCCGCTGGTTCTCAGTATTCCGGCAAGAACTGCGGATCACCTCCTCCATTCTCAGCAGGTACAGTGCAGTCACTCACGCCTCGTTTCTGTCACAGTCTTGGGTGGAGCGCGTCTTCTATAAGCGGCTCCCGAGGATATGTCCGGTAAAGCCATCTGCACAGTGACGCTCGCTACCCTGACGAAATGGCCCCCCTGGTCGCTGACACGCATTGCGTGACGGGATACATACACGGAAGACATAAACGCCGCATTCGTCTACCTTACGTGTGGCGACGCCGCTTCGATTTCGACGGTCCACCGGACGCTGGTCCATCGACCGCGTCCGGTCGGACCTCCTCGGCCCACTCGACGCGAACATCGGTGCGACCATGGGTTCGCCGTGGTACCGTCAACCAGAGGAATGGCAGGCCCGTCGGTTCGAGATGGATAATGGGGACATTGCCCTCTTCGCCTGGAACGGCTCCGAGGCATACTGGATGGGCAATACAGAAACGCCTCAGGCACTCTGGGACACGTCGAAGTACACGTTCGAGGAAGTGCCGGATGGGATTGCCGACTGGGTGGAGCGAGAGCTGCTTGCCCAATTACACGAGGAGACGCCGTGGCTGGCGGACTTCCCTCGACTTTCCTGGTTCTTCCTTCCGGTCTTTCTCTCGAAAGACGGCCGTGAATCGTCCCGGACGTTCCTCGACGAGCACGCCGCGGGGTTTCCAGACGCTGACCGTGACGAGGCGCTCGAGTTTTACGAGTCGTTTATCGCCACTGGCATCCTCGACCAGTACCGCTACGTCCTCGCGTCGAAGCTCGGCACGTCTCGACAGGTGGACCGCCAGCGAATGGCTGCGGCGATGGGGGAATTCGACGCGGCAAAGCTCCTCCACGACGAGGGCTACGGGTTAACACCGGAAATCGAAGTGACAACTGGGCACTCTATTGACTTCAAGGCAGAACGGGACGGTGTTGGAACGCTCGTGGAGGTGACTCGACCGACGCCGCCGGCGCGTCGGGCTGCAGGATCGCCAGTTTCCGCGGTGCGCGATACCGCAGAGACAAAAACGAGCGGTCAACTTGCAGACCATGCCGGCGGTGTGGTCCTCCTGGTCGACTGCACGTCGTTCCCCCAGAAGGCATGGGAGGCAGTCGGACGTGAACAGCCTCCTGTCGGTCACCGGCCGGCTGTTGTCTTCCGGTATCGTCCGGACGGTGACCTACAGGGGTATGCAAAGGGTGCAGTACCGCTTGATCTTCCCGTCACCTGAGGAAGCACTGGGCAAGTCGAAACCTGACGGTTCAGGTAGTGTCGGACCGTTAGCGGATTTCTTCGAGCGGGATCGAGTGACCTTTGTCGATTGTCAGCCACCGGGTCGTCGGATCCCCATCGCATCCATCCGGGTACACTGTTACTTCAGATGGATGTGTC
>CAZEDI010000008.1:10352-29753 GCA_964510865.1 uncultured Halobacteriales archaeon | reverse complement strand
ATAGAGACTCGGGCGGTGAGGACTGGCTCCCTGGGTCGTCGTATCGATACCGGAGCGCAAACTCCGGGGGATCGTCGAGTCGTGCTGACGCGTTTTCTGTTGGACTCGTTGTACTCATGGTGATCTACCCTCCTGATCAGGTGCCTCTGCGGAATCGGAGGCCGTATCACGGGGTGCGGCACGGCGAACGCGTGGTGGACAGTTCATGAGTGATATGGTTCGGGGTGATTGGTGGCTGATCAGGTGCATCGGGAGGTTCCCGGACATCCTATTAAAAGATTGAGCACTGTCTATCTCGTTTGATAATGAGTGACATGATTCGGCAGGGAAATTGCATCTCTCCTGCCACGTCGGGAGTGCCCGGTTGTCTGCAACCGACGCCAAATACGGATGGAACACGAAGGAGGATTCGAATCCTAGATCCAGCCGTTTTCGACGAGGAGTTCGCCGTTGAGGAGTGATGCGCCCGCGGCCCCGCGGATAGTATTGTGAGCCAGGCAGTCATACTTGATACCGTTTGTCGTCGTCTCGACACCACCTGCAGCGACGCCCATGCCATTGCCGACCAACCGATCGAGTCGGGGCTGTGGTCGGTTCGGCTCCTCGAATACGGTGATGAATGGATCCGGAGACGACGGGAGATCGAGTGGTGGTACCGCCCGCATAGCTGCGGCTGCATTCGCTGGATCAGGTGCGTCTGCCAAGTCCGCCCAGACGTTCTCGAGGTGCCCGTCGAGGGTCGAGACACGATTACATGACGCGGAGACGTCGACGTCATGCCACTCGACCTGGCTTCCGTCGAACGATCCGAGGAGCTTGCGTGTCTCCGTTTCCATTTTCTCCTCTTCGCCGCCAATGTGCGGTAGGACGTTATCGATGATCTCCATCGACGTGACGCCGGAATATCCGGCACCCGAGACAGCCTGAAGGGTCGAGACGTGGACCCGTTCGAGGCCGAACTGGGTGAGCGCAGCGAGGGTCGGGACCATGGTGATCGTCGAGCAATTCGGATTCTTGATGAGCGCACCGTCCCACTGCCGCTGGTCCCGTTGGACATCGATGAGCTCGAGATGGTCGCCGTTGATCTCCGGGATGATGAGCGGGACGTCCTCGGAGAGACGCTCGTTCGATGAATTCGACGAGACAACGTACCCCGCTTCCGCAAATCGGGGTTCGACGTCAGTGGCGACACTCGAGGGGAGCGAGCAGAAAATGAGGTCGAGATCGTCGGGGAGGGCGTCCGGGTCTGTCTCGCGAACCGTGAGCGATGCGACATCGTCGGGAATAGGGGTGTCGACGCGCCACTTTGCTGCTTCCCGGTAGGGTTTGCCGACGCTAGCTGGACTCGCGGTGACGGCGTCGATTTCGAAGATCGGATGGCCCTCGATCAGCTGGACGAACCGCTGGCCGACGGCCCCCGTCGCGCCCACGATTCCAACGCTGGTAGTCATGTGGAGGGGGGTTACGGAAGGGAGAGCAAAACGGTTGTGATGCACCGCCACCCACCGCGTCCTGAATGGCGATACCGACAGTGGCTATTCCACAGTGAACCGTGGGAGGAACTCCTCGTCGTGATACCATAGCGAGACGATCTCTTGTCTATCCTGAATAGGAGGCCTGACCTACGCGGTCGCCGTGGCTGCCTCGCGCTTTCGGGTGACGTAGCCCGCGACACGATTCCGCACCTCTTTGGAATCGATCGTGGTCAGTTCGGCGACACTCTGTTTGTTGTGCTCGAAGTCGCTGGAGAACGCCTCCGGATACTGCTCCAGAAGCGTCGTCGCGATGTTCTTGACGTAGGCCGGCTTGATAGCCATGGTCGAATGTGGCGGCCCCGCCGGTATAAATTCCGCTATCCGTCCCAACCCTGTTCCACGACCGCAGGATGCTTGACCAGCGAATGGAGGCGGTCGATCGCCGCTTGTTCACGTTCGCCGCCACACCGTCGGGCGACGTCTTCGAAGTAGGTGAGCCGATGGATGAGCTCGTCAGTATCATATCCCGGGACGCCGAGCCGTGACGCGGCCACCGTCGCTTCGATGACCGAGATGTACCACCGATTCGTCGTCGGCACGACCTCGGCTACAATCTCGAACTCCTCCGGGGAAAGTGTCCACTCGACCCACTCCGTTCCCTCCGACGTGCCTCGTTCGACCTGGTCACCTCTGATCGTGACCCATGCCCATGCCTCCGGGAGTGTGGGCTCGTCACGTTCGACGATGCCGAGTGCCGCCTCGGTAAAGAGAACCGGGTCGGTGACGAACTGGACGTATCCCCTTCCTTCGCGCGCGAGGTTCCGACGCGTCCGTGTCCTGCCCCACGTCTTCGACGTAACCGACTCGCCTTCGTGGAGACCGAGTGCGGCTACATTCCAGGTTCCGCCAGGCTGGCGAGTGGCGATGATCGACTCGGTAACACCCGTGAGCGTGACTGGCCATCCCGGTGTGTTCTCCTCCCCGGGAGTCATCACGGTGAAATCCCCCGTTCCAAGGCGATAAAGAGGCCCCCGGCAATCAGATCTGCAGTCGTCCCCGGGTTGATCTCCCTCCGTGTAAACTCCGCTGCAAGGATCTCCGGATCGACGTCACCAGTGAGTGCTGCCCGGGCCCGGTGACGCACCTCCTCTGCCGTTTCCTCATCGTGTTTGATCGCGACGAAGGTGTCTGCTTCATCCGCCAGCAATTCGAGATATGTCGTCGCCGCGCGATCGGTGATGGGTCCGGACGCCTCCTCGATCCGGCTGGCCGCCTCGAACGTTCGATCGAACCCGCCAACCCACTCCCGCGCGAGTCCATCCCTGTCCGTGCTTCGGGCCATGATGTCTCGCAGAGTGAGGCCTTTCTCTTCGACTGCGGGGACCGCGTTTCTCCCTCGCCGGACGTCGAGAGCGCCCATCCCGTCTGGAGGATCCTCCACGGCGACGTCGACATGGTCGAACGCCCGGTAGAAGTCCGCCGCGTCTGCGACTGTCGTTTCTTCTACCACCGAGTCCGTTCCGTCCTGGGAGAGCTCTCCCTTCGCAGCCGCACGCACGAGGGGCGTGATGAGCAACAGTGCGCCAAATTGGGTATTGCCCCCGTGCTGGTTGCTCATACCCGCGACCGCGCGCTCGAACGCTCGTCCGAGTGGACGGGTCGTATCCGCAGCCAGCCGAAGTCCGTCGTGGGCTCCCACGGCACCGGCCAGGAAGTGTTCGAACCGCAGGTCGGGATACTCCCGCTGTCGGTCGACGTTCCCCGGTTTCGGCGTCCCCGCGACTTCGAGAAGGAGGGCGAGCTGGGCGTGCTGTGCACGTGTTCGCCGTACCGGCTCACGACTCTCGGTTCTCCCTGGTCGTTCGCTGCTCGTCACACTGTCGCCCCCTGTTCCTGAAACCAGGTGTTCACAGCAGCACGAACCCGCTCGAGGACCGCTGGACGGTCGCTCGGCCGGCCGACACTCACTGCGTCAGCCCCGTACTCGAGGTATTCTCGGGTCGTGCTTCGATCGCGGACACCGTTATTGGCGATGATGAACAGGTCGTCCGTCGCGTCCGCCACGTCGGAGATTACAGACTCCGTATCCATTGCGTCGATGTGGATGGCATCCGCACCCGCAGTTTCGATACGTCGGGCGGTTTCAGGGAGTGAGACGCCCTCCACCTCCGCACGCACCTTGACGCTCACCGACACCTCGTGATCGCTTGCGGCGCGGACGAACTCACAGAGGCGAGCAGTGTCGGCGAGCAGTGTCTCGCCACAGCCGACAGCGCACAATTCAGCCTGTCGACAGTGCGCGTTCACCTCGAGGATCGCTCCATGCGTCGCACAGACTGCGGCGATTTCCCGAATCGGATCTACTGTGGTGCTCCGGACGTTGAAACCCGGCTGGAGAGGAGCATCGCCGAGCAGGGAGAGCTCTCGGTCGATGAATGTCCGGGGATCATCCGGGAGAAACTCATCGCGATCGCGATCTCGTACCATCGCTCGTGCCGCCTCCCTCGCAGGGTCGTCGATGGCGATACCACCGAGGAAGGCAGCCCCGACATACTCTTCACCTGCTCTCGCCCAGGCAGCGTCCGACTCGCCCGAGAGACTGGCGAGAGCAACTCGGGGTTCGAACATCAGGAGGACACCTCTGGGCGGGAGAGGGGCGTCATCGGGCTCGGACCTCCGAATCCGCCAGTGAAAGTGCGTCGCGACAGGCATTCCAAACCCGCCGTGCGTCGGCGTCGGTATCCAGCGACGTATCCGTCCGAACGACCGGTCGATCGAGGTCGGTCCCGTCGGCCTCGTCGAGGACGAACACATCCGCGAATGGGTAGGCTGCCGCGACACCACTGGTGCTTGGGTCGTACCCGACGGCTTCCATCAGTGTGGCTGCCGGCCCCGAGAACACTTGGTCTTCGATGAACGGGGAAACGGCCACGACCGGTGTTTCATGGAGCGCACGCTCGATCCCTTCGATGGCGAGCATCGGTCCGATGCTCGTCACCGGGTTGGACGGCCCGATTACGACTGGGGCGTCAAGCGCGTTGAGTACCTCCTGGGTGGCCGTAGCGTCGTCCGCTCCCCGGAATTCCACGGCCTCGACCGGCGGTTCTCCGTCGCGCCCAACCCAGAACTCCTGAAAGTGCATCTCGCCCGTGGGCGTGTGGATGATACTCGCGACCGGGTCATTACTCATTGGAAGCAGATCCACTGCACAGTCAAATGCGGTGGCGAGGAGGCGGGTCACCTCGGTAAGGGTATAGCCCTCGTCGAGCAGTCCCGTCCGGGTGAGGTGGACGGCACGGTCGTAATCACCGATACGCATGAACTCGGCTACCCCGGAGAACCGGCGCCATCGAGCGATGTCTCGACCTGCTGTCTGGCGCTCCGCGGGGAGATATCGCGGGCCACTGTCGAGTCCTGCAGCCTCCGCGAGCTCGTGGAGGCGATCGTGGGTTTCGGTGGAGTCCTCCGCAATCCCCCACCAGGTATCCCGGTCAAGCACCTCGCCCTCCAGGAACAGTATGGTGTCCAGGTCGGGGCACACGAGGTGGCCACCGATCTCGACGTCATCTCCCGTGTTTCCGATAACCGTGTGAACGCCACGCTCCGGGACGCCAGCGACGAGTTTTGGTGTTCCCGTCCCTCCTGCAAGGAACGTGCCCATGTTCCGGGGTCACGTGGCGACGGGCTTAGGCGTGTCGCCGGCGTTTGACCTGGCCGCCGTCTGCGTTCTATCTGGATCACCCGCCCATCGCTCGATCGCGGACCCGACGGAGACAGGCCCGAAGCGGTCGATTCAAGCCGTCCGACCCGGACGTTGGAATATGATCCTGGAGGGCGTGATCCTTCATGGCCCGGACTACGAGCCAGTTGACGGACGGGTGGTCGTCGAGGACGGTGACATCGCTGCCATCGAGGACGATCCATCCGACTCGACCGATATCATCTGTCCGGCCTTCGTGAATGCCCACACGCACGTGGGTGATTCGATTGCGAAGGAAGCGGGAGCGGGACTCACGTTGACTGAACTCGTCGCGCCACCGGATGGTCTCAAGCACCGACTCCTCCGGAACGCGAGTCGGGATGAATTGATCGAGGCTATCAGTCGATCTGTTGCGTATATGCGTGGAAGCGGGACGGCTGCGTTCCTCGATTTTCGGGAAGGCGACGTGGAGGGCGTCGAGGTGTTCCGCGACGCGACTGCAGGATCGGCTGTCGATGGATTCGCCTTCGCCAGGGGGTCGATCGATGCGATGCACGCCGGTGACGGATTCGGCGCGCCGAGCGCGCGTGACGGCGAGTTCGCGGTGGAACGACAGGCGACCCGGGATGCGAACAAACCGTTTGGAATCCACGCGGGTGAACGGGATCCGGAGGACATCGACGGGGCGTTCGACCTGGATCCCGACTTCCTCGTCCACATGGTCCATCCGACACGGGCACACCTGGACGAGCTCGAACGCCGGGACATCCCCGTCGTGACGTGTCCACGGTCGAATGTGGCCACTGACGCGGGCATCCCACCAATCGACGCGCTCCACGAACGGACGACCGTCGCGCTCGGGACTGACAACGTGATGCTCAACTCGCCGTCGATGTTCCGCGAAATGGCGTGTGCCGCGAAGCTGGCAGACGTCCCCGCGAGAGATGTTCTCCGGATGGCCACGAGAGCTGGGGCGGAACTCGTCGACCTTGAGTGCGGCCTGATCGAACGTGGGCGACCGGCCGCACTCGTCGTGCTTGATGGCGAATCCGACAATCTCGTGGGATATGAGGACGCCGTCCGCGCGGTCGTTCGTCGGGCTGGACCGGCAGACGTGAAACGTGTCCTCCTCTAGCCCGTCGCTAGGAGTGGCGGGAGTTCCCGGAGCGTCTGGATGACGTGTGTGGGCTCGTGGCGACCGCCGGGGTGATTCTCCCTGGCAAGGAGGGCCGACTCCGCGCCAGCAGCGTGTGCTGCACGGACGTCGGTAATTCGGTCACCCACGTAGAGTGTGGTCTCCGGGTGGATGCCGAGGTCATCGATCGCACGCGTGAGATAGTGCGGATTCGGTTTTACTCGCTCATATCCCTCGAGCGTGGGATCGCGTCCAAACGTCACGTCGACATTCCACGCGTGATGCTCCGCCGCGAACGTCGTCGTCGCATGTCGATTA
Source organism: uncultured Halobacteriales archaeon (assembly GCA_964510865.1). Classification (GTDB taxonomy): domain Archaea; phylum Halobacteriota; class Halobacteria; order Halobacteriales; family Hikarchaeaceae; genus CAZEDI01. Next base: position 23,125 of record CAZEDI010000008.1, on the reverse strand, counting down.
TTACTCACGATTCCCGTGGGGTGGTGAATCGAGTCGAGTACGTCCACATCGTCGTGTGGCGGCCGTCCCCCGTCAGCGATGTGCGCATTCTCCAGCTCGCTCACGACCGACTCACGCCGTGTCCACAGTTCGTCCGCTGGAACGCCGTGCACTGCACACGCCTCGCGCCACTCGCCCACGTCATTCGGGTTTAGAAACTCATCCGACGGCTCGGTGATGCCGTGATCGGCGAGGACGTTGGTAGTTGCCTCGTCGTAGAGGTGCCGTGGCGTGTGCGTTCCCGTCAGAAGAACGCCGTCCATGTCGAACAGGACCGCCTCGTATGTCACGATTTCACTGTTGTCGTGGAGGAAATACAGTGTACCGATTGCGGATGGACCGAGGCAAACGTCTGGGGCGTACGGCACCGGGTTCCCTGTTACCCGTTCGTGAAGACCGGCTCGATTTGCCCGCAGTTCCCGGCGATCATCCGGGAAAATGGGGACTGGCCGACGACATGCGTGCCACTAGCTACCAAATCGTTAAGACAGCACGGGGCCAACCGCTGCATAGATGTACGAGCGGATCTTGGTGCCGACGGACGGTTCGACGGGCACCCGGCGCGCAATCGTGCACGCGGCCGAACTCGCCGCCGCCCACGAGTCGACGATCGTGGGGATTTACGTGGTGAACACGGCGAGTTACGCGAGCTTCTCCATGGAGGCGACGTGGGAGGGGATCGGCGAGATGCTCCATGCCGAGGGTGAGGAGGCGCTCGGAGAGGTCGAAGAGATCGCAGCTGAATACGGCGTTTCTGTCGAAACCGAGATTCTCGAGGGCTCACCGAGCAGGGAGATCGTCGGGTATGCCGAGGCTGATGGGTGTGACCTAATCGTGATGGGGACCCATGGTCGTGGTGGCATCGATCGACTCCTGCTGGGAAGCGTCGCTGAACGCGTGGTCCGTTCTTCGAGTGTTCCTGTTCTCACTGTCCGTGTGACGGAGGACTCCGAAGAGGCGAACGGGGAGTAACCCTCCACCAGGTACGCTTTGGAACAGCCGTGCTCGATCACGATTCGTCGATCGGGATGACGAACACCGGGACGGTGGAATGTTTGACCACCCGCTCGGTCACGCTCCCGAGCGTGGCGAGCCGATCCCTGCCCGTCCGACCGTGCGTTCCCATCACGACGACATCGACAGGATGCTCCTCGACATACCTGAGGATTGCTTTGTATGGGATTCCCTCGTCGACCGTCGTGAGGACCTCGAGACCCGCTGTTTCTGCTCGTTCCACGACCGTGGCAACGGCCGCGTCACCGGCTTTCGCGAGCTCCGCGCGGAGCTGGGATTGGACGTCGTCCGGTGCACCCAAGTACTGCCGCTGGTCGACTGCATGAAGGCCATGGACTGTCGCGTCGTGTCGTCTCGCCAAGTCCAACCCGTGATCGAGCGTCAGGTCGACCCCCTCGCTCCCGTCAGTAGGGATCAGGACGTCATCGTACATACGAGCACCTACTGTCTGGTGCCACTTGAATCGAACCGGTACTCGGCATGCCCAGGCGCTTCGAGGACCGGTGTTGGCCCCGAGCGATCGATGTGTGCCTCGATCCCGAATACCTCCAACAGATCGAGGCTCGCCGAGACGTGATCTGTCACCTCCGGGATGGCGACCAGCCCGCCCGACAGTGCGACGGGGAGCACCAGTTGATCCGCGAGATGGCGGTCCACTGGCGCCTCATCGGAGAGAAACTCCATCACACTGCTCGTGGCTTGTTCAGCCACGGCTTCGGCCGGGATTCCCCGTTCCCCGAGCGCATCGAACCCGGCCCGTGTGTTCTCATACTCCAGCCGGATACTCACGACGGCACCAGGGGAGTCAGACTGTGCGTACGTGATCGATCGCTCGAACACGTCGATACCGGCATCCTCGAGTTCGGTAGCCGCTGCCTGGACGAGGCGCTCGGCGACCTCCGCGTCCTCGAGATCGACGGCGACGACAGTGTCAATCCACGCCCCCATACGATCGCCTCGACAGCGTAGTTCGATGCGGCGGGGGGTGGTGGGCGCAGTGTAGAGGGTCGCCGAACCACCACCGGCTGGATAGAATCCCGGCCGGTGACGCTCGATCATCGCGTTCCACCCAAACTGACGCAAGAGGGGGAGTTTCACGCTGCGATACGTTGCCGTCGGCGGCGCCCATTTCACCTCTGTTCCCCCCGAGACCGTGAGCGAGAGCGGCTCGTCCAGGGCGGGCGCGAGTGGAAGGACGGCGTCGAAGACGAGCATGACACTTCCGGCGGTCCCGATAGCACACGTATAGTCACCTCCGCTGAGGGTGCCTGGATCAAACGTACACCACTCGGACCCACACTCGACGTTCGCGACGTCCGCATCACAGGTAGACGCGACGGCACGAACGGCAGCGATGTGCTGTGGACGGAGGCCGGGTGGATCACGGCCGCCCCGAACATTCACTAATTTGATCGACGTATCGGTGAGTGCGGCAAGTGCGAGTGCGGACCGAACGATCTGACCACCGCCGTCGGCACCGTCAATTTCGAGCCTGTCCCCCGTCACAGTTCAACTCGTTCGGTGGCGTCGTCGGCGATATCCACGAGGTCGTCGAGGTCCACCTCGTCAGTTAGCCGTGCAAGACGCGCACGACCCATCTCTGGTGCGGGTGAGTCGGGTGCAAGTGACTGGCAGGCCGAGTTCACCGTTGCGGACTCGAACGTTCCGATCTCCCGAGCACGAGACGTGATCACGTCCTTCGGCTCGGTGAGCAGCGGTCGATGGACCGGGAGATCGACCGCCTCGGACGTGCGGGCGAGATTGCTCGTCGTCTGGGAGGACTTCTGTCCTATCGCCTCGCCCGTGACGATTCCGGCAAGCCCCTCACGCTCTGCAATCCGCTCTGCAACGCGGAACATCACGATCCGGTGCAAGAGCATGCGCCCACCATCGATGTCGAATAGCCGCTCGTTCACTGTTTTCCCGTCCACCAGGTAGTAGTACCAGGACTTCCCGGGGTGGAAACGGCGCAGGACCTCGAGGGCTTCCTCGAACCGGACGAGGTGATCCCCAGCCGCGATCGGTCTGTTATAGATGTAGACGGGGACGATATCTGCCCCCCGCGTCATCGCGGCGTGCGCCGCGACCGGCGAGTCGATACCGCCGGAGATCAGGGCGACTAGGGCGTCTTGGCAGCCGACAGGAAATCCACCCGGGCCTTCGATGCGGTGAGTGAATACGTAGGCATTGTCCGTCCGGACATCCACTTCGATCCAGGTCTCGGGGGTGTCGAGATCCACAGTCGCACCAGTCTGTGCTTCGACATATGCACCAATCTGGCTGTTTACATCCTGACTCCCAAACGGGTACGCACCCGCAACATTCGCGTCGATACCGAATGTTTCCCCGATGGCGAACCTGTCTGTGGCTTCCTCGATTGCGGGAAGTTCTGGGTCTACACCGAGGGCAGGCGATGTGGAGGCGACGCCCGGGAGTTCACCGAGCGCTGCTGCAGCGGGCTCCGCGTCATCCTCCCCCAGTTCGACGATGAGTCGCCCCTGGGTCGGTCTAACACTCGCATCGATGTCCTCATACACCAGTCGCTCACGGAGGCGCTGATTCAGTATCCGGAGCATCCGGCGACGGACCGTCCGAGACTTGGTCCCGATTTCGCCGAATCGTACGAGGACGTACTCCATCGAGTCCGGGTAGTCCGGCGAGGGGTTTGACGCTATCGGAGGTGATGTCGGTGGGCGACGACGCTGGTCGCCGCTAAATCTGTACTGTCCATGCTTCACGGGCGGTGCAACCCGACTCGCCGTAGAGTCCCCGAGATGCTGGGTCCTGCCGTGACTGCTTACCTAACACACGCTGTCTAGTCCGGTTGTTCACTCGTGACGCCGGCAATTACCGATCGACCGGTCTCGTCGGCATTCTCCCGGGAGGTTGCCCCTACGCTTTAGTAGTCTGGCGAGGAGGAGCCATCATGGCTGGATCGATCGTCACGGTGCTTCAACGGGCAGTCGAGTCGACGTTCGACTCCCTGGCCGACGGGTTCGTTGCGTTTCTTCCCCGGTTGATCTCGGGGTTGGTATTCCTCACGTTAGCCTACCTCGGGATCCGCATCGCCCTTGTGCTTACTCGAGCCGCACTTGAGCGCGTGTATGGCGAGGACAGTCAGATCCTGGTCGAACTGTTCGTCACCGTCGTCGGGATCTTTCTCTGGTTCGGTGCAATTCTCGCCCTCCTCAAAGTCGTCGGAATGGGGGACGTCGCTGCAAGCCTCGGGACGGCAACCGGCTTTGTTGCCCTCGGTGTCTCGTACGCCCTTTCGGACATGATCGCCGACACGGTTTCGGGGGTCTACCTCCTTCGGGATCCTGACTTTGCGCCCGGCCATCGAGTGACGGCGAATTCGGTCGAAGGGACGGTCCAATCGATCGAACTCCGCAAAAGCCGCATTCGAACTGACGATGGTGACATGGTTATCATGGCAAACCGTGACGTCGAAAAACGGTGGACGCACCAGGCAGAGTAACGGTCGACCGTAGTACTCTACCCGAACGTAGCTGGCAAGGCCTGCTCCCGGGAACCCTCGACTGGAGATTCCCGCTGTTGCATGTCACAATCTCCCGGTGGATCGACACCTGGTCGTTCGAAGGACGCTACGATGAGGCCAAAGGTGAAGCGGCTGGGACACGAAGTCGCGATCATGCGAGAGTCAACGACGGAGGACGTACCAGACGACGACGATGTCTGGCGGGAACAGCTGGACGAAGAGGAGTACCACATCCTGCGCGAACGGGGAACCGAACCCCGAGGGAGCGGGGATCTGTTGCACGTCGACGACAATGGGACGTTCCGCTGTGCGGGGTGTGGGCAGACCCTATTCACCACACACGAGAAGTACGACTCGGGGTGTGGCTGGCCGAGCTTCTTCGAGCCTGCGGAGAACGAGAACGTGCATACCCGTCCCGACAACCGCCACGGGATGCAGCGAACGGAGGTCGTGTGTGCGAACTGCGGTGGCCATCTCGGCCATGTGTTCGACGATGGTCCGGACCCGACCGGCAAGCGGTACTGTATTAATTCCGTCGCGCTCGATTTCGAGCCGGAGGAGTGAGAGACGGTGGGCGTGGCCGGCTCGGACGGCTGTTCGTCCACGCGGGAGACATATGACAGACGCGGGTGTACATCAGTTCATGGCCGACGACCACACCAGTTTCGACCGACATGCAGAGATAGACGCCGAGTCACCGACGATGATCGAAGGGTTGCCGGGACATGGACTCGTCGCATCGATTGCCGTTGACAGGATCACGTCCCAGCTCGAACTTGACCACGTCGGGAGCATCCACTCGGAGGACTTCCCACCGGTCGCAACGTTCAACGACGGCCGGGTTCGGGACCTGGTTCGGGTCTATGCGAGAGCAGATCCCGGCATGCTCACGTTACAATCAGACCTCCCGATCCCCTCGGACGCGTATGACTCACTCGGGACGTGCATCCTCGAGGATCTCACCGACGCCTTTGATCGAGCGATCTTCTTAGCGGGCGTCCCTGCGACGGACGAGGAGGAACACGGTGACGTCACCGGCCTGGCCACGACGGACCAATTAGAGCGGGACCTCCATGATGCCGACGTTACCCTGGCCGAGGGTTCAGGTGTCGTCGGCGGCGTGACGGGAGCGCTCGTCCACGCGTGCTACCACGGCGATATCCCGGCAGCCGTTCTCGTCGTCAAATCCAACCCATACCTCCCTGATCCGGCCGCGGCGAGAGCGCTGATCGAGGATGCATTGGAACCGCTCGTCGACTTCGACATCGATACGACAGATCTTCAAGAGCAAGCCGGTGAGATCCGCCGGCAGAAACAGCAAATCGCCCAGCAGCTCAAGCAATCCCAGGAAACTGAGTCGGGACGGTCGCCGGCACGGAGCATGTACCAGTAAGCGTACGTGCCACCCAATCTGCGGTTCAAGGAGCGAGCGCGTCGACGGTTGCGGTCGCGTCCATGGGGGTTGCTCCACGTGGGAACCCAACTGCGACGGCGTCGACGTCATCGATCCGTTCGAATCGGTCAAGCGATTCTCGGGCGTGTCCCGGTGTTCCCACAGCAGCGAGTCCGTCGAGGAGGTCATCGTCTATCAGTTGCGTTGCCCGTTCGCGTTCCCCGTTGGCCCACGCGGACGCGATTTCGGTTGCCGTCGACGCATAGCCCTGGCGGGATAGGGACTCGCGATAATACGTCCCCATACTCCCGACATAGAAGGCTAGATGCTCGCGCGCCAGGTTGCGGGCGCGCTCTCCATCAGTCAGTGCGCAGCAGAGAACCGAAACAGTCACTCGTGGATCGTCGCGTCGACGCCCCCCGAGTTCCGCACCATGTCGAAGGTCGGCCAGTCGCTCTCGTACTCCATCCGGCGTGAGTGTGATCGCGTGCCACCCGTCGGCGAATCGCCCGGCTAACTCGACTGACGTTGGTCCCATCCCCGCTGCGTCGATCGCCGGTGGCGTGGTAGGCGGATCGCACCGGAGACGGACACCCGAGAGGGTGAACACGTCCCCGTCGTAGGTTACGACGTCCCCGGAGAGCACCTGGCGAACTATCTCGATCGTTTCCCGAGTCCGACGGAGTGGCTTCGCAAATCGGATCCCGTGCCATCCTTCGACGAGAGCCGGTGCACTCGGGCCGAGTCCAAGGCGGAATCTGCCGCCCGACGCTTCCTGGAGAGTCGCGGCGGTCTGTCCGAGTATCGCGGGCGAACGAGCAAACACGTTCACGACGCTCGTCCCGATACCCACCGTTTCAGTTTCTCCCGCAATCGTCGCGAGCGTGGTTACGGCGTCTCGACCCCACGTTTCCGGGAACCAGACTCGATCATAGCCGGAGCGCTCGGCGCGTGTGGCGAGATCGACGATCGTCCGGAGCGATGGTTGTGCGGACACGGGGAGGTGGACGTCACGGCTGGGCATGGGTGTGTCACGGAGTCACCGGACAAAAGTCGAGGTGGTCTTCCCGGAGGCCGCGCCACACTCGATGAAACACATATAGCGTCACCCGTCTCGGTGAAACCGATATGGGAACCACCGGAGAGGCGGCTGATCAAAGTCACGCTCGTGGACATTGACGTCGAGAACACGAACGCCAGATGGCGCGGTGCTCTCCTGGCTGATCCAAGAATAGACACCCGGCGACAGCTATTTACTGAAGTCCTCGCTCGTCGAGCGCGACGGGGATCGATCGGGAGGCGACGTCACCGGCGAAGGCTTTCGAGTCGGATCGGAGGGCCTCGAACGTGTTGTAGTGGATCGGCACGACGAGCGCTGGGTCAAGTGTCTCAGCGAGGTCGGCCGCGTCGTGTCGATTCATCGTAAAGCTCTGTGAGATAGACGGCAAGAACGCCGAGACGTCGAGGTCACGGTGTTCCTCGATCACGTCGGAGTCCCCGGTCCAGAAACAGGGCGTGTCCTCGACAGTAACGACGAACCCACAGCCGAACCCTTTCGGGTGGAGCGGTTCCTCACCGTCATCGCCACCCCAGGGCCCGTCCGGCTGGTTGTAGGCAGGAACGACGTCGACATCGACACCGTTCACCGAGAGCGTGTCACCGTAGCTGACTCGCCGAACATCGTATGGAAGGGCTTCGGGAGATTCGACATCACGGTCGATCCGGTCCGCGTCGACTGCCTCGTAGACGAGAATAGTTGCGTCTTCGTCGGCGACGCGCCGTACGCCATCTGAATCGTAGTGGTGGTCATGGGTGACGACGACCACGTCGCCGTCTCGTGCCGTGTAGGCGTCACCGCTCGGGTGGGATGCGCCGCCATACTCCGACTCCCAGTCGCCGGTGAGAGTTCCGTACCGGCCGGGATCAGTGTAGACGACCGTGTCATCGCCCGCGATGCGTGCTGTCGCGTATCCAAGCCACGAGATGGTGAGCCCGTTATGGGTAACCGTCATGACCCGTAGTAGCGTCATCGCGGTCAAAAGGGTTCCCGAGTCGGCAAGTCCGACCACCCCGTGTTTGCCGTGCGACTCTGTGTAGGGACACCCAGCGCGCTTACGGGTCGTCGACGAGGCGTTCGATTCGTTCGAGGGTATCCGCGTCCGTGGGATCCTTGTCGTCGCGAACGCCGAGGAATCGGGGAAATCGGAGCGCATACCCGGAGGAATACGTCGGCGAGCGCTGAATCTCCTCGTACCCGACCTCGAAGACGATTTCGGGTTCGAGGTCGACGTACGTGCCCTCCTCGTATCGAATGTATGGCTCGAAACGCTCGGTGAGTTCCGCGAGTTCTCCGTCGGTAATCCCCGTCGCCACGTTCCCGATCGTCTCGTACTCGCCCCCGTCCCGAACGGAGAGTTCGTAGGTTCCGAGGAAGGTCGCTCTGCGACCTTCGCCCCATTCCGCGCCGGTAACGACTAGGTCGAGCGATTCAACGTCGGGTTTCCGCTTCAACCAGTTCTTTCCCCGCCGCCCCGGCGAGTAGACGGAGTCGGGATTTTTGAGCATGATGCCCTCGTGGCCAGCCTCGAGTGCCGCCGCCTCGATCTCCTCGATCACGACTGGATCGGTCTCGAGGTGGAGTTCCGACACGCCCGAGGCGAGGAGGTCGGAGAGCTTGTCGTGCCGTTCGCGGAGGCGTCGGTCGAGCAAGTCTTCGCCAGCGACATGGAGACAGTCGAAAAAGTGTGGTTCGAGTTCGACTTCCTCCCGCGTGGCTTCGACGTCGTATTTCCGCCGAAAGCGCCTGAGGACCGCCTGGAACGGGAGCGGTGCCCCCTCAGCATCGACTGCGACGACCTCGCCATCGATGATGGCAGGTTCTTCGAGTTCGGTTTCGAGAAACTCGACTACTTCGGGGAGCGGGTCAGTAACGGTTTCGAGGTTTCTGGAATAGAGCTCGACCGACGTCCCGTCGTAGTGTGCTTGAATCCTCGCGCCGTCGTACTTCCACTCGACGCCAACTTCTTCCCACTCGGTGAGGGCGTCCGTGACTGTTCCCGCCTGCGCGAGCATCGACTGTACCGGCCGACCGATCTCGAGGTGGATTGCATCGAGCCCCGAGAGACCGTCATCGCGGGCGGTCTCCGCAACCAGTCCGTGGTCATTTGAAACCTGGAGTGCCCGTTCGACCGGCTCTACCGGCACGTCGAACGCGCGCGCGATCGCGTCCCTGACTGTCCCGCTCCCGACACCGATGCGCATCTCGGAGAGAACGAGTCGGGCGAGGTAGCGCGCTTCCTCGGATGAGCAGCGATTGAACAGGCCGAACAGGATATCCAGTTTTCGCCCCTCGCTCCCCTCACCGGCAACCGCTGCGAGTTCTCGAAGGCGGTCGTACACGTCGGAAACCGTCAGGCCGTCGTCACCCTGGGATCCAAAGGTGCCGAGGCCACGTTGGCCGCCGATCTCATAGCTTGCGGCGACCTCGCCGATCTCGCCGACGTCGGCAAGTCGATCCTCGACGTCAGCCGCGGAGACGTTCGGGCCGGCCGCACGGGCTAGGGCCGCATAGCAGAGTGCTGGACCGATATCGAGGGTCGTGGATTCCCAGGCGGGAACGATTCGACCTTGGACGAATCTCGCTACGATAGGGAGATCTTCCTCCGAGGCGGTCAGGAGCTCCACGACACGGTCACGGATCTCGAGATCTGCGGACTCGTCCTCGATAGCGGCGGCGTGCTCAGCGAAGACGACGAACTCCATCGATGCGGCCTTCCGTGCGGTGTCTCAAAAGTCCGGCGACGCCGATCGGTGGTCGCGCCTTTTTACCTCCTTGGGCTCCTGGGTTGGGAGGATGGTGCGTTCGCGAATCGCCGAGGAGACGATCGATGTACTCGCGGTCGATCCGGACGACTTCCAGGAACAGGTCGCTGCCGACGCGGAGACGATCATCGCAGAAATCGATGCAGGGACGTTCGACAACCCCCAGGGGATTGTCGGATTGGAGTACGAGTTCTATGCGGTCGATGCCCATGCCTCAGCGCGGGCCGACGTCGCCGGCGAAACGTACGGTGCGCTCACACGCGTCCCACGACCTCTCCTCTCCTTGATCGGGTTCGAGAAGGAACTCGGCCTTCACAATGCGGAAATGAGTACGAGTCCGCAGCCGATGAACATCCATGGACTCGACGCCCAAGAGTCCGCGGTCAAAGCCACCCTCGAAAGCGCCCTTACCCATACGACGACTGAAGGAATTCGCCTGGTCAGTGACGCCATCTGGACGATCCCACCGATCGGCGAGACGGCCGACGAATACCTGACTGACTGCGTTGAGGTCGACGGGGTCACCGTAGCGACGAACATGAGCGACGCGGCGCGATATCACGCGATGGCGAATTCACCCGCCCCTGCCGGGATGCGGATCGATGTTCCTCACGCGACCCTTCAGGCTGAGACCGTACTCCCGGAGAGTCTCATCACGTCTATCCAGCCACACTATCAGGTCCCGCGAGCAGAGCGACTGCCGGAGTACTTCCGGTACGCGATCCGGATTGCTGGTCCACTCCTCGCCCTCGGAGTCAACTCCCCGTTTCTCCCTCCGGATATCTACGACGAGGGTGCAACACCCGAAGACATACTCGCCGATGCGTGGATGGAACACCGGATCAGCATCTTCGAGACGACGATGAATGGTGAAGGTGTGCGCAAAGTTCGGTTCCCCCGGGACGTCGACTCCGTTGAGGCGGCAGTCACGCGGATCGCGGAAGACGACCCGTTCGTCCCGATGCCAGTCGAACGACAGGGTCGCTTCGACGACGCGTTCGCGCATTTCCGGATGAAACACGGGACGTTCTGGCGGTGGGTCCGTCCGGTCTTCGGTGGAGCGTCGGAATCGACAGCGAACGCCCGAATCGAGTTCCGGCCGATTCCCGCGCAACCTACGATCCGGGACTCGATCGCGTTCCAGGCAGCCTTCGCCGCGCTCGTGGAGGATATGCACGCAAAGGATCACCCAGTTGCCGATCTCGACTGGCGGGACGCCCGGGATAATTTCTACGCAGCTATGCGTGAGGGACTGGCGGCTGATCTCCGCTGGGTCACAGCAGAGGGGGTCCCGACAACGGACACTGAGTTGGTGTATGAGGATATCCTTGAGACTGCCGCGGACGGGCTACGTTCTCGGGGGCTGTCGGAGGAAGCAGTGTGGCGGTACCTCGGCCCCCTCCGTGAACGTGTTCGACGGCAGATCACGCCGGCGCGGTGGAAATATCGCGCCGTCAGGGATCGGCTGGACGATACCACTCTCGCCGACGCGATCCATGACATGCAGCGAGAGTACATCAGGCGGCAGGAACGGACACTGCTCGATGGATCGTTTGTCGAGTGGATCCGCTCGTGATATCGGCAAAATCCAGCGTGAATCGGTACGCTCTCGTGATCTGATTTCGTGACGTAAGGGGGTAATTCGATCAGCGCTCGGTGTACGCGCGGTCGACGCGGTCGATCACGCGGTGGATGGGAAGTGTGACACCCATTCGGCGGGCGAGGAGAGCAATCGGCATCAGCATTATTCCGAACGCGATGCTGACATTGTACAGCGCGTACAGGATCGCGCGTTCGACGGGATCTATCATCTGCGTGTATCTCCCTTCTCCGGCGACACCCGTACTTAAACGTTTCGACCCTGGGCATTCCCTCGATCGTAGCGCAGTCTATCGATTTCGATGTAGAGGGGAAACAACGGCCCATTCTCTAGATTTCACGCAGTGCGAGCGGAAACTGGTACGTCGCTCACTCCCGTGATTCGCATAACGTATGGAGTGCTTGTATATTGCGTCCGCGGTCAGTAGACCGCGTCAAATCACAAGGCACGAGGTACTGGGGGCGGTACCAGTATCATGAACTACCTCGTCGCGATGGAGGCCGCATGGCTGGTGAAGGATGTCAACTCGGTCGACGATGCGATCGGCGTCGCCGTCAGCGAAGCCGGGAAACGACTCAACGATCAAGGGCTCGAATACGTCGACGTCGAGGTCGGCCTGGCCGACTGCCCGGCGTGTGGCGAGCCCTTCGACGCGGGATTCATTGCCGCGAGTACGGCCCTCGTCGGACTCATGCTCGAAATGAAAGTGTTCAACGCCGAGGGTGAGGAACACGCTTCCCGAATCGCGAAGAGCGAAGTAGGGGGAGCCCTCCGGGATGTCCCGATCGAGGTCATCGAGACCCTCGAATATGGGGAGGACGAAGAGCCGTCGTTTAGCCGCGAGGAGGCCTGAAGACACCGTCCTCGGTCGCAGATTCCCACTCGCGGAACCTTTATGTAATAACCCGCGGTAATTACCGTATGGATCTCCCGACCCCGCAGGACCTCCGGACTCGTCGGCAAGAACTCGACCTGACCCAGAGCGAATTAGCAGAACGGGCGGGCGTTTCCCAGCCACTCATCGCCCGCATCGAAGGTGGAGATGTCGACCCGCGACTTTCGACACTCGGACGAATCGTCAACGCGCTCGAAGAGGCTGCAGGAGGCGTTGTGCACGCTGGGGATTTGATGCACGAAAACGTTGTTAATGTCTCGCCCGACGACTCTGTCAGGCACGCCCAGGACACTATGCTCGATGATGGGTATTCACAGCTCCCCGTGATTCGTGACGATGAGCCCCTGGGCATTATCTCGAATAGTGATATTCGACATGCTGGGGAGGAACGAGACGGGAGTATCGGGGATCTCGCCGTCGCGGAGGTGATGAGCGATACGATTCCACAAGTAAGTATCGATGCAACGATCGATGAGATCGACGCGTACCTGGACCATCACCGCGCGGTGAT
>CAZEDI010000008.1:0-10342 GCA_964510865.1 uncultured Halobacteriales archaeon | reverse complement strand
AAGGTCGCGTAGTCGGTATCGTGACCGAGGCTGACGTCGCTGCCCACGAAGTCGGCTAACGGATTCATAGCGAACAATCCTCCCAGGGACATGTGAGAGAGTGGAATTGTTCCCTCTTACCTCCCCAGTGACTGTATCGATAGTGGACAAGCGCAGACGTATCGCGGTCCCGATGGAAGATGCTAGAGGCAGTCACGTGAGATGGAGGCCGCGGATCATCACACCGTCTCCGTCGACGACATCACCGATCACGCGTCCTTTTGTCTTCGTTGCTAGCGATTCTCCGTCGGCCGGGTCCACCACCGCGACGAAGCCGGTTCCCATGTTGAACGTCCGGTGCATCTCCTCGTCGGAAACAGAACCTGCCTCCTGCACGAAGTCGAATACGGGCTGTGCCTCGAACGGATTCGTGACGTCGTAGCCGACGTCATCGTTCAGTCGATCAAGGTTCGTCCATCCACCTCCGGTGATATGTGCGGCGGCCGTGACATCGTGAGCCCGCATCTCGTCTAACAAATCGGTGTAAATTGCCGTCGGTTCGAGGAGTACGTCGCCGACGGTCTGTCCGTCATCCGTGCCTGGGAACGGATCCACGTACTCGTGGTCTCGTGTCGTCGCGGTGCGTGCGAGCGTCAAGCCGTTCGAGTGAATCCCCGACGACGGCCAGCCGACGAGCACGTCACCCGGTTCTGCTTCGCCATCGAACAACCCATCCTTCGGTGCGAGTCCCACGCACGCGCCCGCGAGATCGAGCCCTCGGATCACGTCCGGCATGACCGCGGTTTCACCCCCGACGAGGGCCACGTCCGCAGCGTTCGCCCCGTGAGCGAGCCCCTCACCGATTTGCTCGGCGATCGTATCGTCGGGGTTCTCGACCGCGAGGTAATCGACGAATGCGACGGGCTCGACACCTGCTGCGACGAGGTCATTGACGTTCATCGCGATACAGTCGATCCCGATCGTCGAGTAGTCCTCGAGCGCGTCGGCGACGAGCAGCTTGGTACCGACTCCGTCTGTGGCAAGTGCGAGGTAGCGGTCACCGATGTCGAGTAGACCTGCGTAGTCGTCGGTATCGAGATCACCAACGACGTCAGCGAGGGCGGCAGTTGCAGCTTCGCTCGCGTCGATGTCCACCCCCGCCTGGGCGTAGGTTAGTCCCTCGGGATCCTGGTCGTCGGTCATGGTAGGTGAGGCGGTGGGTGGGCGCAAAAGCCCACCGTTCCTGTGGACATCCGCTCACCCGAACAGTAACCACAGTGGCAGTCCGATACTCGGTATAGCGAACACCGTATAGATAACCGGGTTCCAGGAGAGCACGGTTCGACCGTCGAGCGGACCGAACGGGATCATGTTGAATCCGGCGAGGACGAGATTGATGAAGATACCTAGGTTTCCTACCTCTCGAGGGAATCCCGATAGAAACACTAGCGGGAGGAATGCGGCGGCGAGGAGGAGGTTAGTGACCGGTCCGGCGAGGGCGATCAACCCGTTTTCGCGAGGCGTGATCCGTCCCTGGTGCACGACCGCCCCGGGCGCGGCGAAGAGGAACCCCGCCATCGCTGCCAATAGGGCGAACGCAAGCATGTTATAGTCTGCCCGGAATTCGGCGACCTGTTCGAAGCGAACTGCAACGATCTTGTGAGCGAGTTCATGTAGCAAGAAGGCCACCCCCACCGTGAGGAGGCTTCGGCCGACTGCGACGGCGAAGGTGGTCAGTGCAGCCGACGACGTCCCCGACAGTACCGCGAGCACTACCCGGCGGTCGAGGAAAAGGGCGAACGCGACACCGAGAATTCCCCACGCCGCAGTGAGGTCGACGAGTTCTCGACGGCTAAAGGAGAGCGGGCGGCGAGACGACGGCTGATCTACGTAGGTGCCGCCGCCCCGGCTCACGTCAGCGCCTCCAGAATGACGTGTACACCTCTGCTCGCGCCGTCGATTAGGTGTGCGCCGACGGCATCGACTCCGCCGATCGGTGCGGAGAGCCACGCGAGGACTGCGGGGAAGATCACGAAGCTCGCGATCATGCTCCCGATGTTCGTCATGGCCACGACGAGGATCAGTCGGAACAGCGGTATGTTGCGCATCTGCGCGATGATGTCTTCCAGTGGCGCATCCTGATCGCTCAGGATCTCGTTTAGCCGGGAGATATCTCCGACGTTCACCTGGCGATACTTCAGTTCGACGTAGCCCGCGAACCACCCGGGAGCGAGTAAGGGATTGACGCTCGTCAACCAGGCGACGCCACCACCCACGAGTGCACTCGACCAGCGGGCACCCGCGAGTTTCGCGAGCCCACCTGCGAGGATACCGTTTACCAGGAACCAGGCGACAAGGACCTCTACGAGCCAGGCTTGGCTGACCCCGCCGAGCGCCAGGAGGGCGAAGAATGCTACGAAGCCGAGCGTGATCGCATAGCCTACTCCCTTGTAGAGATATCCTGCCAGTGGACGCTTGGTCGTCCGACCGACTAAGTCGTCCATTGGGGGGAGTTCCTCCGGCATTTCGAGGTATCGTTCGATCCCTTCGCGGTGGCCCGCACCAACGACGGCAACCACCGACTTGCCTTGGGACGCGAGTTCGAGCAGGCGGTGAGCGATGAAGGCGTCTCGCTCGTCGATCAGGGCCTCCGCGCCACCTGGTGAGAACCGCCGGAATTCCGCCATCATCGCGGTGACGACGTCCTCGTCCGTGAGGCGCTCGATATCGAACTCATCGAACTCCTCGTCCTCGGGGATTGAGACACCGACCAGGAGTCCCAGCATCGCCCCAACACCACCGCCAACGGTCGCGCCAGCCAGGACACCTGTTCCCGCTTTGAGAACGAATCCGCCGATCGAGAGGAGTCTGTCGGACCCGACGGCAAGCGGCCCAATCGTGACACCGCCGGCAAGCGCGATCGCCAGTCCGGCGACGGCGCAGATACAGAGCATAGCACCAGATCGTGCGATGCTTCCATCCGCGATCGGAAGGTGTCCGGCGATTGATCGGAGAGAGGGATCGAGGAACGCCCAGAGAAGGATCCCGACGATGCTCCCAGCGACCAGACCACCGACGACCTCTACTGGCACAGTGCCGACTGTCGCGACGATGTTCGCTCCGGAGAACCCTATCGAGTTCGCAAACAACATCGCGAATGCGAACCCGAGGAATGCCCCGAGGGTTGCACCAACGGAGAGCCCGATCGAGACGGGCGGGCCGAAGGCGAGTGTGAGGCCACCGACGAGTTTGAGCTTTTCACCCGGAGAAAGACGTCGCCAGAATCGCTGCATCGTGGTCTGGATGTCACGGTCTACGAGTGCGACGTCGATATCTCGGTCCTCGGCCGCCTCGACTGCGGCTTTCATATCCGCGCCTGGCTCGATGTCGAAGCGTTCGCCGAGTCGTGTCTGTACGTAGGAGAGCATCCAGTAGGCGAGGAACTGGAAGACGGTATTTCCCTCGAGGAGATCTGTCGGTTCGAGGTCGTCGGGGACTTCCCCTTGTAGCTGGCGGTATCGGCCGTCATCGAGCTCGACTGCGACGACGTCGGGACGGCGTTCGTCGATCTCGCGTGTGACCCGCTCAACGCTCTCCTCGGAGACGTGCGCGGTCCCGACCAGGTGGATCTGGTCGGTCTCAGACCGCTGACTCATCGAGTCCTCCTGGGTTTGCGTTTGGTTTACGTGTGTCGACCTCCACCGAGGATCCGACGGGCCGCATGCGGTGCAGATCGAGGGTCACTTCTATCCCAGTCGATCTCGAAGACCCTGTCATGCCTGACCTCATGGACACTTACATCGAAAACCGGGAACGCGTTCAACCCCATCACGCGAATAATCTCGAGACGGCTCATGGAGGAAACGTGATGAAGTGGATGGATGAAATCGGGGCAATGTCGGCAATGCGGTTCGCGGGGGAAAATTGCGTCACAGCCCGGATGGACCAGCTCAATTTTACGCGCCCAATCCCCGTGGGTGACACCGCGCTCATCGAGACATACGTATACGATGCCGGCCGCACGAGTATTCGAGTTCGCATCACCGCGGACCGGGAAGACCCCCGAACAGGTGAACGGGAGCGGACCACCGAGTCGTATGCCGTCTACGTTGCGATCGACGAGGAACGCAATCCGACACCCGTCCCCGAACTCACGACTCGCACCGAGGAGGGGGACCGACTCCGTCAACGAGCGCTCGATGGAGAGAATCGAACACACGAGTGACTGATTAGTTCGGTATCAGGCATTATCGACGTCCGTCGAGTAGTCTACATGTAGAGGATCGGGCGAGGGGCTTTTCACCACTCCCCCGGTCGAGTGACACATGGGATTGGACGTCGACCCGCCCGCGCACCCTGAACTCGATCCAAACGTCGACGCGGACGACTATGAAGACGCAGACGTCGTCGGCACCGACGACTACCGCCGGGACGACCTCGAATCGTTTCTCAAGGAAGGGGCATGGGCCGATGCGTGGGAGGCGTGGACGGCTACGACTGACCTGACCGATGATGAGTACGAGATCGCGCGAGACCTCGGCCTCCTGCGCGAGTTCGACTTTTTCTGGGACGATTTTGCAGACCGTGTTGGATATCACGCCCCGGGTATCCCGGAAGACTGGCGTGAGCGTACCCTTCATCCGGATCTCGACGCGTGGGAGACTGTCTCGGCAATCAACGCAGCCATGACCGAGCTCGGTCAGATCGTTTCTGACGTCCTCAAGGACGACTACGTCGACTGGGAGTCTGAGTTCGACGCTCCGGACGATCTCCCCGACTTCGACTAATAGGATTTTGCTCGTACCGAGGGGCCTATCTAGACACTCGAAAGACGGGATGGTCCTTCTGTCGCATTTCCGTGATAGCAGAGGCTGGTCGAGCTGTCGTGTTCCCTCGATCCATCCTCGTCTGTGAACGGAGCCGAAACGGAACTCTGCACATACCGACACTCGACGGTTTAAATAGCGGGAGGACACAGGTGCATCCATGGGAGACGCGAGATTGAACCCGCCGACGGAGCGACGGTGCGTCCGGTGTGGGCGCGAAGACCTCTGGGATGAGGACGTGGGCGATTGGACAATTCGTGTGGTTGATGGTGAGAAGCGCGCTGGTGATCGCTTTTGTTTGCATGAGTGGGATATCACCGGTTCGCATGCCTCGATCAGCGAGTGAGGGGTCGAGGCCGCCTCCCGTCCGACAACGCGGAAGAGTTTTCATTTAGCCTGTTAGAGGTGCCCACGATGGTCGTTGATGAGGACGTCTGTGCGCTCATCCCCACCCTCGACGAGGAGGGGACAATTGGTGCGGTGATCGATGGACTCAGAGAGCAAGGAATCGAAGACGTTCTCGTAGTCGACGGACGCTCAACCGACCAAACCCAGGATATCGCTCGTGAGCGGGGCGCACGAGTTGAGGTTCAATCGGGCCACGGGAAGGGCCAGGCGGTCCGAGAAGGCCTCACGATGGTCGATGCTGACTACGTGTTGATGCTCGACGGGGACGGGACCTACCTGCCCGAAGACGCGGAAGCGATGCTGCGTCCCCTGTTAAATGGTGAGTGTGAGCACGTCATCGGCAACAGGTTTGCGGACATGGAGTCGGGAGCGATGCCGTTTCTCAATCGCGTGGGGAATCGCCTAATCTCAGGTGGGTTCGGTGTCATCCACGGTAGAGAACTCACTGATATCTTGTCCGGGTATCGGGCGATGACCCGTGAATCGATCGAACGGATGCACCTCACAGCTGAGGGGTTTGGTATCGAGACGGAGATGTCGGTCGAGTGCGTGAAGCAGGAAATACGGACGTGCGATGTCCCGATAACCTACCGGAAGCGGCCGAAGGGATCAGAGGCAAATCTCCGGCCGTTTCGCGACGGGGGGATCATCCTCTTGACGCTTTATCGACAAGCAAAGACGAACAACCCGCTTTTCTACTTCGGGAGTCTCGGATTTCTGAGTGCTATCATCGGGACTGGGCTCGGTATGTACGTTGGCGTTGAATGGTATACACGGCAGGTTTCCCACGAGATAATTACCGTCGTCGCAGGTGTGGCGCTGCTCGTAGGAATTCAGCTTTTTATCTTCGGAGCTCTCTCGGATATGATCCTCACGCTTCACCAGGAGCAACGCGAGCACATCCGCCGTCTTGAAGACGATCAGTGATCGTTCGCTGAGACGCTCGCCTCTCAGAACGGAAGTATCCCGCGCAGAGATCCCAGAACTCCGCCAGACACCTGTTCTCGTCGTGACTCGAATACGGGGTGGAGTGCGTTCATGAGTTCGTATTCGGCCTCGAACTGGGTTGCCTCTACGTGCTGGAGGGCCTCGGAAAGCGTGATCGTGGACCCTTTCGGATCGACAGGGATTTCTGGATCATCCAACTCTCGGACGAGTTCCTCCTCGGTGATCGGATATCGAATGGTTGCGTTCTGGAGACGGGCATCGAGAGCAGCGATCCCAAACTCAGTCGACGTCGGAGTCTTCGTTTCCTGTTGCGGCGGTCTCACACCCATCGAGTCCACCTAGTCATCTCGTGACCAATAAACGTGGGTACTCGAATCGGTGAAATGGTCCGGGGGAGGACCGGCCGGCGACGGGGGGATATGCCGCCGGCGTGGGGGAATTCGGAGACAATCAAGGGTGAAAAAACCCGATTGTCTCCAGTAAGGTTGGTCGAATGCACCATTATATAGGTATTTCTAACGGAACAAAATAGTAAATTACTTAACAGATTGGGTAGATTTCATGTCTGTATGTCAGCGACCAACGCACGACACGACGACTCGAACTCCGACTCCAGCATCGCGGCCTACCTCGCACAGCACCCCCGAATGATGGGTGTGCTGTTCACTGCACTGATGCTGTTGATGCAGGCTGGTAGTGCGATGGCGGGTCAAGGACAAACGCTTTCAGGACCGTAAAAGTTCTTCGTACGTGTTTTCCCACGCTAACGAGCTTTGATAGAGGAGAGGGGAATTCCCCAAATTAAGAAATTCTAATAGCTCCTCGGACGTTACTTTATATTCATCTATTTTTCCAGAACTTATGTAATACATATTGTTTCCCTTGATATGGGGGCGAAACAAACTACCAATGTTCCTATCACTTGTGGTAAACGTTTCTAAACTTGCTTTCAATAGTCTATTACTTTCTCCAGATTTGGATTGTATTTCCTCTGCTTCTACTAAA
Source organism: uncultured Halobacteriales archaeon (assembly GCA_964510865.1). Lineage (GTDB taxonomy): Archaea > Halobacteriota > Halobacteria > Halobacteriales > Hikarchaeaceae > CAZEDI01. The sequence goes on along the minus strand of CAZEDI010000008.1, from coordinate 3,176 downwards.
AAAGGCGTTCCATCTTCGGGTTGTGCAATATCAAATCCACCATCACCAATCACAAGATAGTATCCGCCCATTATACTTTGTCCTTTAGCGATATTTAATGCTGATCGAAATGAGAAACCTTGATTCAATAAACGGGCCAGTGCTTTTCCTACCCGTTCTGCGCCGCTATTGATGACTTCAGCGAAGGTGACAACACCGGCAATCGCTCCGGCCTCGATCATGTGCATTCCCTGTTGGTATGACGAACAGGCATTCAGGAAGAACGCATCTACACCCGTTTCTTCTAAGTTTCCTGCGTCGAACATACCATCAGCGCACTCAAAACCATTCGCGTCAATGTGTCCGATGTAGTGGAGGAAATCGGTCTCTTCTTGGAGTTTCTCTTCTAGCTCTTCCCTCGTGAGATTCCGGTGCACCCACACGTCGAATGGGAGGTCCTCCCGCGAGCCATATACTTTGTCGACCAGATCGTCCTCCTCGTCTCCCATCTCCTCCGAGTTACAGATAACCGTGATATCGATGTCACCATCCGTCGGAGATCGTCGTAATTTGTTTTTGAACGCCTCGATCATCCCTTTCGACGCACCGAGGGGAATCCCATCGCTGATCCAGGTCTGCTCGAGCGCGTTTGATTCCTCCACCCGGTAGATCTGAGGTGTTTCTACGGAATCGGTGTCTTCTGTCGGATCGGAACTCCGTATCGGGCCAATGGCACCTGTCTCTATCCCGGATGACCCGGCACTCCGAGTGAAGTCACCCGCCCGAACGGGCTCCGGTGATCCTCCAGCCGCAGCGGGGTGTGGTCCCGAGCTTCTGAAAAAGCCCTGGAGACCTTCGTCGGCAGCTTCGGCCTGTGACACTTCTTCGCCCTCTGCCGATCTGACCACGGCTAGATCGTTCGCGATGAACGGCAGTGCTTCAAGATTGTCCGGTATCGGATCGATATGTGCGGTAAGCTTCCACTGTGGGACGTATTCTTCGACTAGGTCATATGGGACCTCGAGGTAGGATTCAAGTTGTTCAGAGAGGGACCGTTCGTACAGATCAGCGAAGTCAAGATCCACGGAGTCTTCAATGGCTTTCCGCTCGTGGAGGTCAACTGGGTAATACCCCTCTGTTCGTGTAACGCAGTCAAGAAGGAACGATTGCTTGAGAACTCGTTTCACCTCATCTTCGAATCCACGACTCGTGTCTTCTAATCGGTGGATAAACCCTTCGTCAGTTGCTATTTGCGGTGTCTCCCCCGGAACTACCTCAGCGCCTAGGTAATAAGCGAGGGGTGCCACGACATATACATACTTGAGTTCTGGGGGGACCTCGATTCGAACCCCTGTTTTCGGTCGTTCGAGAACAGAGGGTACGTGGAACTGCTCACCGACTTCGATCGTCGGGGGATGCCCACGGAGCGTCGGATACGAGCGCTCAGGTGTCGTCGCCTTGAGTGCTGATCCGAGGTAGGATACCGCCTGCATGACATCCGTTGGGTTCTCCGTCGTGGTAATTGTCGCAGCCGGGTGTTTATGATGGGAGCGTGCACCGAGGAAGATCTCGACAGGTTCCTCGAACTCGAGGGTAACATCGTCGGCAGTGACCTCGATCGAAAAGGCAGAATCGACGACGGTATAGAGTTTGATTGGAGCGGAAAAGTCGATACTATACGTGTCGTAGGGGAACGTCCGTGACTCACCAATCGACAATTCATCGATCATCCAGCCCGCGTGATTGCGGACATATACGCCCACTGTGTGGAGGAGAGAGAGGCTGCTGGTTTCGATTTTGACGCTTCGGTCGACGGGGAAGTAGAACTCCTCTTCGGATACCTCTCGTGGGCGGACCGGGTTCGGTGTCGAAACTGCACACCGTCGTCGCTCGATGTGGTCGACGATTTCGATCCCGTTCGTGGATCCGTCGAGCGGTTCGAACGAGAGGAGCTCCCCCTCCTCTACGACCGACGTCAACTCCATGTAGCTGATCCGTTCGGTACATGACGGCAAAAGGGTATCGCACGCCCCAATACTGGCCCGTACGCGAGTATATCGCCGTAGACACCCAATCACAGAAGTCGCGTAGGAGATGTCAGAGAGGGTATAGGAGGCCGCAGAGAAACCGACCTAATTCAGCCGATCAGTATCCACGTTGATCCCGTCGGGTGAGACTATAAGAAAGTCGCGAAAATGGACGAGTTGTCCGCCTCCGTCCTTCACTTCTTGGGCAAATCCGGATGCGAGTTCAGTGAGTTCTCCTTCAATGGAGAGGACAAGGACGTGGCCGCGAGCGACTGATTCGATCCACTCACCTGGATCGGTCGTTCCGTCGAGCACCCCCAGTACCACCCGACCCTCGTCCGACGGTTCGATATCTTGCTCAATCGACTCGAGGTCGAGGTCGAACTCGGCCATATGCCGGGCTGGGTGGCGGACAACTAAAAGACTCGCGTCATATCGTTCGGGGTCACGCTGAAGGCACCCGACCACTTCCGTCATTCCTCAGCAGTCGACCCCGTGGCTTGTGTCCTCACGACGACTCACTGGCGTTCCAGACAGAGCGAATGACTGAATGATCCGGTACAGCCTAGAGCTAATACTGAGTGGGCCACTATGTCACGGCGCTGATGCGACCGTCAGGTTTATACGTAGAAGCGACCCACCCACCAAGTGCCTATGACACAAGAGGGCGCCTCTGCCACCCGGCAGGGGAATCGAGTTCTTCCAGGGCACGTTAGCGGTTACTGACCCTGAATTCGAGGAAGTACGGCTTTTCGACACGACGCTACGCGATGGCGAACAGGCTCCGCGTGTCTCGTTCTCGTACGAAGACAAACGGGAGATAGCCTCGCGTCTGGACGCGATGGGAACGGACGTCATTGAAGCAGGCTTCCCCGTCAACTCCGACGCGGAGTTCGAGGCAGTCCGCGACATCGCCACGCATACGGACACGACGGTTGCAGGATTGGCTCGTGTCGTCGAAAAAGATATCGAGGCAGCACTGGATGCCGGCGTCGAGATGGTCCACGTCTTCGCGTCGACGAGCGACGTGCAAATCGAGGACTCCATGCACTCGACCCGGGAGGAGGTCGTCGAGCGATCGATCGATTCCGTCGAGATGGTAACGGAGGCGGGAGCGACGTGTATGTTCTCGCCGATGGATGCCACTCGAACGGATCCCGACTATCTCGC
>CAZEDI010000007.1:0-51398 GCA_964510865.1 uncultured Halobacteriales archaeon | reverse complement strand
TGACAGGGCTGTACGCGCTGGAAAGCACACCGTTGGTCACAACTCGGTGGCAACCGTTGACGGCCCACGCGAAAGCGTCCTTGAGGCCCGAGGAAACGCGCAACCTGAATATCCCCTTCGGGGAATCCTCGCCCTGTAGGGTGGGGAGGATGTCAAATCATACGCGCTTGAACCACTCATTGAATAGCGATCACTGTGCGTCTTTTTTGCCTCTGCACACCAGTTCAACGCCACCACTCCCTGTCCGGTGTAGGGACACAGCGGAATACTGTGACACGTCTGACAAAGATATAAGACGGTAGAATCAGTCTTTAACCTAAGATTAATTGATGCCCCCGCGTGATTCGCCGGAGACCACAAACGACGATTCGACGGTGGGTGGTGAGGACAGCACTGACCCGCGCAAGCCGGAACCCGTGGACGGCGACGAATCCATCGAGGTCGGGGAGCAGAGTGAACTGGTCGGGCCAGAAATCGACGCGGACCCCTTTGGAGACACCCAGGCCTATCTTGTCGAGGTCGCCGAGGCGAGCGTCCGGGAGCCGTCAGTTGTTGGCGATGAAGTCGGGACGCTCCTCTCGATCCTTCGAGAGCACGATGGCGACCGGGCCGAAGACGCGGATCTGATCCTTGCCCAGATAGGAAATCGTCGACCCGCGGAATTCGAGGTATGGGCACGTGACCTAGCGGACCTCGCTGGGGATGCCGACCTGTCTCTCGCATTCGTGGGTATGCGATCGCTCGCACAACTCGCATCCCAGTGCCCCGACGCGGCGTCGGTAGGTATCGATCAGGCGATGGCAGCAGCGAATTCGACGGATCCGGATCTCCGGTCTGCCGCCATTACGATCATTGCCGAGGTTGGGGCGGAGAATCCCGAGGCGGTCACGGGGGCGGATACGGTGATCTCCTCGGCACTCCGTGACGACAACCACGACGTCTGTGTTGCAGGGGCGATCGCGGCAGGGAAACTCGCCGGAGCGGACCCGACGGCATTCCCGCGGACGATCAATGCGCTTCCCGAGCGTCTCGACGATCCGGACGAACGGGTCGATACATACGTCCACGTGGCACTCGCGCATCTGGCGTCGGAACATCCGTCACATCTCCCTGAACGACAGCGGGTGCTCACTACCTTGGCAACCACGACGGATCGGGAGCTCGGACTCCGTGAGGGAGCGACGGGCGAAGCCCTTGCAGCTGTGATCGAACAGGGTACATTCGAGTGAATCATCGGCCTGAGAGCTAAGTGACGGCCAGGTGAATTCCTGGGTATGGACACCCTCCTCCTCGACACCGAGTCAGTAGACGAGCACGCACGGATCGGGGCCGTCGTGGCGGCAGTCGAGGACGCGTTTGCGGCATACGCCCGGGGTGATGCGATCATGCCCGCGAAGTCGTACGTCGATCTGGACCGCTACAACGGCGACTTCCGGTCCATGCCCGCCTATCTCAATACGGGTGCGTGGGATGGGGCGGCGGTCAAGTGGGTGAACGTCCACCCTGACAATCCTCGCGACCACGGTCTCCCCACTGTGATGGGGACGCTGATCTACTCGGATCCCGAGACGGCGTTTCCGCTGGCGATCATGGATGCGACGAAGTTGACGGGCAAGCGAACCGGGGCCGCGGCAGCCGTCGCGACGAAATATCTCGCCATCGAGGACGCGACCTCCCTCGGAATCGTCGGTGCGGGGGCGCAGGCGTACTACCAACTCGAGGCCATCGCCACCGTCCGAAATATCGAGACGGTCGTGATCGCGGATCGGAACGAACAGAAACAGCACGAGTTCGTGGAGCACTTCGCCGATCGGTTCGAGGCCCGTCACGGCTCGATCGCTGATGCGGCAGCCTGTGACATCCTCTCCACCGTCACGCCCGTCGAAGACCCGATCATTTCCCGAGAAGCCGTGAGTGAGCACACGCACATCAACGCGATCGGTGCAGATGCGGCCGGGAAGCACGAACTCGACGACCAGATTCTTCTGGATGCACTGCTCGTGATCGACGACTATGAGCAGTGTGTACACTCGGGTGAGGTGAACGTGCCCTGGAGCAACGGGGTGCTTGACGACAACGATCTCCATGGCGAACTCGGCGACGTGGTTGTCGGGAATATCGATGGGCGGGTATCGACGGATGGCATCACGGTGTTCGATTCCACCGGACTCGCGATCCAGGACGTGGCGGCAGCCCACGTGGCGTATGAGGGTGCACGCGAAAACTCCGATGAAGCCTCCTTCGAACTCCTCGACGTCTGAGAATTATCCGAGGATATCGTTGATCTTGGATGCCAGCCAGATCAGGAGGAAGAAGGGGAGGAAGGGGATGAGGACGAGCACGAGTCCGAGGCCATAGAGCAGCCCAATGATGTTCATCTCCTCGTCGGGCCTGCTCCGGTAGGTCTCCGTGACTGTTCGGAGCAGCCCCCCGTTCTCCTCTGAACTCATGTGCCGAGGTTGATTCGTCGGGGGTATAAACGTGCTCATCTCCGGTGGTTGGTCCACCACCCAAATCTACTTAGAGACTCGACAATTCGATATCGAAGAACGCCTTCCATCCACCATGAATCGCCAGCAAGCATTCTTCCTTGCTCTCCTGCTCACCGGTCTCGGTATCGCGGCCTTGATGCTCGCGCCGTATCTTCCGTACCTGTTGGCAGGAGTTCTGCTTGCATTCGTCGCCCGACCGCTTCAACGACGGCTCTCTCCCCCACTCCCATCGTCGGTCGCGGCTGGTCTCGTCGTGTTCCTCACCGTCCTCCTCGCCGTGTTGCCGGTCCTCGTTATGATCGGGGCAGTCGCTGACGATGCGGCTACCCTGGCCAGGGCTGGATCGCTGGATCAGGTACCGAGCCTCCACGAACTCGAGTCACTCATCGAGGAATTCGTCGGATACGATATCGATCTCACCGGCCACCTCCGGGCAGGCCTGGAGGCGATCGCGGGGTGGGCAGCGGGATCCGTCTCAGGCATCGTCGGGGCTGCGGTCACCGCACTTATTGGTGTATCGCTGATGCTGATAGTCCAGTTCTACGCCGTACGGGACTGGACGGTGTTCGCAAACTGGACGCGTCGGTTCGACGTTCTCCCGACCGACATCCAGAATCGTGTGTACCGGAGCACAGGTCGGGCAACGTGGTCAGTAGTCAAGGGCCACGTGTTCGTCGCGATCCTTCAAGGGCTGGTAGCGGGGCTGGGCCTCTGGCTGGCCAGTATCCCCAACGCGATCTTCTGGACCTTTATGATGATCATCCTCGCGTTCATCCCGATCATCGGATCGATGCTAATCTGGGCTCCGGCTGGGCTATACCTCGTCTGGTCCGGCGAGCTTCTCCCGGGTATCGGGCTGCTCATCTACGGATTTATTCTCGTCGGGGTGTTAGATAACCTCTCACGACCACTTCTCATCGACGAGTCGGTGAACCTTAACGACCTGTTCATCCTCCTCGGGGTCATCGGTGGCGTGTCCGTATTCGGTCCTGTCGGGCTCTTCGTCGGTCCGGTTGCATTCGCCGTTCTCGCGGAACTCCACGAGAGGTGAGTTCGAACGAATCACTGTCGTCGTACTCTGATTCCGACTCGGAGTGAGGGTCACGAGGCCCCATCGGTAGGAAGGATGTCCGTTTTGGTGGCTCCGATTGCTTATCGCACGGGCAGGCACGTTCGTTTTCCGCTAGAATCCCTCCCGAAGGAATACGTCAGTCGGCGGAAAGACGCGACGGAGCACATCGCTCACGTCGTCCCCAGCGACCGTCGCGTCTCCAGTTTCGACGAGGGTGTCGATTCCCCGGTATCCGACATACAGCTGCGAAAGTGTACCGATGTCGAGTCTGATAGCAGGTGATTCGCTGCTTCGATCAACAGTCATCCCTTGTTCTCCGAACACGATTTCGAACGTCCCGTCGTTCCAGGTGACGAGCGGATCGGTCACGTGGAGGTGAAGGACCGTATCCCCACCCGAGGGGACTGGAATGGAGGCCAGGGCAGTCTCTACGTCAGTGATTCGAACCATTGCTCCGGCGTGAAGGCGTGTCTCGAAGGCAGCCGGATCGGGTACGATATCGAGCAGACTGGGGTCAGGTTCCATCAGTCGAACCGTCTCTACTTGCGAGTCGTGATTCGAGAGAAAGGTGAGAAGCGCGAGTCTGGACTCGTGGTCAACGTGCGCCCAGTCGAGAACACGGAGCCGGTCACCGTTTTCGTCGACTCGGTAGACGAGATAGGCTCGCAGCTCTCCGTGCTTCTCCCACCCGTAGACGTACGGATCCTCGCTCCATCCCTGAAATACCCGCTTTCGCCACCATGCCTCGTCGCGGGTGATCGCAAGAGTGTACGAGTCGGCGTGGGTCTGCAACACATCAGCCATGCGAGGATGATCGTCGGGGTGTAGTTCGACAAAGTCGCGACCGTCCACAGCCTCGCGTGCGAAGGAAAGCGCATCGGGCGGTCCCTCGAGGATCACGTGACGGTTCGCGGTTGCCCAGCCCATCCGCGCGTAGAATGCGTGTTCGAAGGGCCAGAGCGTCGTGATGGGAATGTCGCGGTCACGATATTCCTCGAGCGAGGCCTCGACGAGACGTCGAACGTATCCTCGGCGTCTGTACGCTGGAGGGGTTGCCACGGCCGAGAGTCCCGCCATCTTCATCGGCTCGCCGCGGACACGTGTATCGAACCAGTGGTGTTTACAGGCCGCCACGAGCTCTCCCTCCTCGAATACCCCTCTCGGATCGCCGACGTGGGCAGGTGGGGGCATCTCCTCGTCCGATTCCAGGTCCGGTGGGCCCGATGCGGGGGAGAATGCATAGGAGAGGGCTTGCCGAAAGGCGTCATTGTCGCTCGCGATCGAACGATAGTCTACCATACGTCGCTCGGGGACGTCCGGGAGCAATAGCTTATCGCCTGCTACCATATCGTGCACCGGGAGTGGGCTGGTGGGATGAAAAGGTATAGCATCGTCCGTCCCGGAGGAACGCATACCGACCAGGCCGAGTGATCTCCCGATGCAACGCGAGATAGGGTTTGACCATACAGAGATCGAGCAGAAATGGCAGCGGACGTGGGATGAGGAGGGAGTGTTCCGCATCGAAGATTCGGCCGAGGACCCCGAGTACGTCCTCGCAATGTTCCCCTACACGTCGGGCGAGCTGCACATGGGGCACGTCCGCAACTATACGATCACGGACGCCTTCGCCCGTTTCGAACGCATGCGCGGCGAAGAGGTCCTCCATCCGATGGGCTGGGATTCCTTCGGTCTCCCTGCGGAGAATGCCGCTGAGGAGCACGATACGAATCCCCGCGAGTGGACGATGCAGTGTATCGAGTCGATGCGGGAGCAGCTTTCCGCGATGGGGTTCGGGTACGACTGGGAGCGCGAGGTGACGACCTGCGATCCCGACTACTACCGCTGGAATCAGTGGTTGTTCAAGCGCTTTCGCGACGCGGGGCTCGTCGAGCGCCAGGCCTCGGACGTGAACTGGTGTCCCTCCTGCGAAACCGTGCTCGCGGACGAGCAAGTCGAGGGAGATGACGAAGTCTGTTGGCGTTGTGAGACGATGGTCGAAACCCGTGCCCTCGATCAGTGGTTCTTCACTATCACCGAGTACGCCGACGAACTCCTCGAGGTACTCGACGAGCTGGACGGGTGGCCGAACAACGTCCGGGAAATGCAGCGCAACTGGATCGGCCGTCAGGAGGGCGCGTCAGTCGAATTCGACCTCACAACTGGCGACTCGGTAGACATCTTCACCACCAGACTCGACACGATCTACGGTGCGACGTTCTTCGCCATTTCCCCTGGCCACGACGTCGCTCAGCGCCTAGCAAACGAGAACGAGGAGGTCGCCGCCTACGTGGAGCGCGTGGAGGTGGCTGACGAGGACGACATCGAGGAGACCTCGGGGGTATTCACCGGCGAGTACGCGATCAACCCGGCGACCGGTGAGGAAATCCCTGTCTACGTCGCGGACTACGTCCTCGAGGACGTAGGGACCGGTGCGCTCTACGCAGTCCCCGCTCACGACGAGCGGGACCATGCCTTTGCGGAGGAGCATGATATCCCCATCAGACAGGTGATAGCGCCCTCTCCTGATGCGGACGTCGATCCCCAGGACATTGTTGTCCAGGAACGGGCCTATCCCGAGGATGGTGTTCTCATCAACAGCGGCGAGCACGATGGATTGACGAGCGAGGAAGCAAGAGAGGAGTTCGTCGACGTGTTCGACGGCGAGCACGTAACGGAGTACCGTCTTCGAGACTGGGGCATATCTCGACAACGCTACTGGGGGACGCCGATCCCAATGATTCACTGTGCGGACTGTGGGTTCGTCCCCGTCCCTGACGAGGACTTGCCGGTCGAGCTGCCGGAGTTCGTCCACACGACGGGAAACCCCTTGGACGAAGTCGACGAGTGGAAGCACGTCGAGTGCCCCGAGTGCGCCGGGCCGGCGGAGCGGGAAACAGACACGATGGACACGTTCGTCGACTCCTCGTGGTACTTCCTGCGATATATTTCACCCGACCTCGAGGACGCCCCCTTCGACATGTCCCGTGCGAGCGATTGGATGCCTGTCGACCGCTACGTCGGCGGTATCGAGCACGCGGTGATGCACCTGCTCTACGCCCGTTTCTTCACAAAGGTGCTGGATGACATCGATCTCCTCGACGGCGTTCGCGAGCCCTTCACCGATCTCACGAATCAGGGGATGGTACTCGGCGAGGACGGCCGAAAGATGTCGAAGAGTCGGGGAAATGGCGTTCCACCGCAGGAGATCGTGGACCGCTATGGCGCTGACACCGCGCGGCTGTTCATCCTCGAGGCCGCTCAGCCCGAGAAGGACTTCCCGTGGGATCCAGAAGGTGTCCAGTCCGCATACGATTTCCTCCAGAACGTCTACCAGCTCGCGGCCGACTACGAGTCCGGAACGATCGCCGACGGCGAGATGGACGAGGTTGCCAACTACGTGGAGCGAGAAATCGCGGCCACTGCGGCCGCTGCAACCCATGAATTCGAGGCGTTTCGGTTCAACCACGCCCTCCAAGCTACTCGAGAGCTCGTGTCGCTGCTTCGCCACTATCGAGCCCACGTCGACCCCGACCCGGCCACATTCGAGCATGGGCTCATCACCGTGGTGAAGCTGCTCTCCCCGGTTGCACCACACGTGGCCGAGGAGGTCTGGGATCTATTGGACGGTGACGACTTACTTGTGGAAGCTAGCTGGCCCCGGGAGGAGCCACCGGCGGACTACCCACTCGAGCGGCGCCTCGTGGCAGATACGCGCGAAGACGTCCGCGATATCGTGGAGGTGGCAGGCATCGACGATCCCGAGCTGATCACGATTGCCGTCGCCCCCGAGTGGAAGCATCGAGCGCTCGAGGTCGCTCGTGGCGCAGATGGCGACGTGGTGGGAACGGTCATGAGGGACGAGGAACTCCGCCAACGGGGCGAAGGGGCGGCCGACTTCGCGAAGGACCTCGCGGCCGATGCCGGCTCGCTCACGGAGCAGCTCCCGCCCGAACGCGAGCGGGAGGCACTGGAGCGGGCGGCCTGGCTGATCGAGCGCGAGTTCGATGCCGAGGTCGTGGTCGTCGCTGCCGAGGATACCCCCGATGACGTGGCTGCGAAAGCCGAACCGGGCCGACCCGCAATCGACATCGCGGACTGAGGAACTCGTCAGTTATACAGACTTCCCGGCAACTGACAGCGCTCTACTGTCTGTCTATGTACCTTGTATTCACCCTGGCGAGCGTCGCATCACCTATGTCACCGCTCGCGAGGTAGGGAACGCGACCATAACACGTAGAACCTCGTAACCGCCCAAGTCTGCCGGATTACCGCTCGACTTCGATTATCCCGGAATCGCGAAGGTCCTCGAGTACCTCTCCAGCGTGCCCATCGGGGTCCACACCCTCGTACACCCTCTGCACCTCGCCACGAGCAAGCACGAACGTGGTCCGTGGAGCGGTGGTTTGACTGATTGAAAGACCGAATACCTCGGCAATCTCCCCGTCAGGGTCCGCGAGCAAGTCGAACCCGAGGTCGTACTTCTCCACGAAGGCTGCGTGCGAGTCCACATCGTCAGTCGAGACGCCGTATACGTGGATGCCAGCCTCCGTGTACGACTCGAGTTCTGCATCGAACTGACAGGCTTCAGTCGTACATCCCGACGTATCGTCACGGGGGTAGAAGTAGAGTACTGTCGGCTCGACGAAGTCGAGCTCGACAGTCTCGCCCTCGTGGTTACGTGCGCTAATCGTCGGTATTCGGTCGCCGATAGATCGGGTCATACCGACGACTCTGGTCTGACCCCGCAATAATCCGTTCTATTCGACTTCGATCTGCGTGCCTTCCTCCGGCATCTGCTTCGGCAAGGTCACCGTGAGGACGCCGTTCGCGTACGAAGCTTCGATAGCATCGTCGTCGACAGGCTCGGGGAGGCGAACGGACCGGCTGGTGGATGAATGGTGGCGCTCACGGCGGATCCAGTCTGCTTCCTCTACCTCCGAGGCCGACTCGTGGTCGGCGCTGATTTGGAGGGTCTGGCCAGAGAGCGTCACCTCGACGTCTTCCTTCGAGACGCCCGGCACGTCGGCTGTCACGACAAAGGCATCGCCATCGTCCCGCACGTCCACGGCAACAGACCCTGTACCGATGGAGCCCATCTCGAATCCGACGCCCATATTCTGCAGCAACTCCTCGATCTCCTTGAATGGGTTGTCGCGTACCATAGGTCAGGATTCGACCGCGAGAGCAATAAAGCCCGTCCTGACGTTCCCTGGTCCACTAGACGACGTGTTGGACGTCGTATGATCCCAATCGGCGAACCCAGCCATCGGACGCGATATCCTCGACGTCTTCGAGGGCAGCGTCCGTGCGATCCTCGTATAGTCCGGCCTCGAAGTCGACGTGAAAGAGGTAGTCGCCGAGCCGGTCGCCCGTGGGCCGGGATTCGATTCGAGAGAGGTTGATGTCGCGGTCCGCGAACGCCTCTAAGAGTTCGAGTAGGAGGCCGGCGTAGTCCGCGTTGGGATTGATGATCACCGAGGTCTTCCCACCTGCCTCCGCTCGTTGGGACATCGGTGCGATCACGAAGAACCGGGTGGCATTCGACGTGCGGTCCTGGATATCTTCGGCGAGAAGCTGGAGCCCGTTGTGGGCAGTGTCCGGGTGTCCGATTGCTGCGATCGCCGGATCCTCCCTGGCCCGCTCGACACCGCGTGCAGTGCTCGCCACTGCCTCGAACACCGCGTCGGGGTACTCCGCCTCGAGGAAATCTCGGCACTGTGCGAGCGCTTTGGAGTGGCTCGCAACGACCTCGAAGTCAGACGACTGGGCGATGAGGCCGTGTCGGATCGGGGTGACGACTTCTTTCACGACGGCCACCTCGTAGTCTACGAGCGCATCCAGTGATTCGGTGACGCTTCCATCGATACTATTCTCTATCGCGATGACGCCCCGTTCGAAGTGTCCCTCGACGACTGCTTGGACGATCCCCGTCACCGACTCCCGAAACGACACCTCGTCGGCAACCGACGAGGCAGCGCGGTGTGAATAGGTGCCGGCGGGTCCGAGCGTGACCGCTCTCATACCCGAGTCGAATCGTGTCGCGGGTAAAAGCGCGTCGGGTATCACCCGTCCGCGACATGATCCGAAAGGCGACGGCCCTTTGGCGAGCGCTCCCGAACGATCCGATGATGGATCGGACCACCCTCAGCTATGCACTCTTGCTCTCGATTCCACCAGGTGTCGGTGTGGTCGGATTCACGGCGATGATGTCCGGCGGCGGCCTCGTGCAACCGGTGGGAGTCCTAGCCGGTACCATTGTCGCGGTGGCTATCTTCATCGTTGTCTTCCTCGGCGCATCAGGGGAGGATCCCGAGCCTGTCGAAGGATTCGTGAAGTGAATCCACTCCCCAGTTAGGCATCGGACGAATTCACCGACCGTCCGCTCCTGAGACCGTCAATCCTCGTCTCACCGATTGAGCGTGTGAATGGCGCGTCCCAAGCCGTTCTTCGCAGCCTCCATCACGGATTCTGAGAGGGTCGGATGGGTGTGAATGGTCGCGGCGACGTCCGAAAGGGTGGCGCCCATCTCGATCGCGAGTCCGAGTTCCGCGATCACCTCCGAGGCGTCCGGGCCGACCACGTGGCCGCCGAGGACGAACCCCGCGTCCCGATCCGCGACGATCCGGACGAAGCCATCGGACTCACCACGCGTGAGTGCCCGCCCGCTTGCCCGGAGCGGAAACTCGCCGACGACGGGCTCGAATCCAGCCGAATCGGCCTCGTCAGCAGTCATCCCGACAGTTCCGATCTCGGGATCAGTGAACACCGCCGCTGGGATCGCCTGATAGTCCAGTCCCGCCGGTTCGCCGGCGATCACCTCTGCGGCCACCTCGCCCTCGGCACTCGCCTTGTGCGCGAGCATTGGTTCACCGGCCACGTCACCGATGGCGAAGACGTGCTCGACCGCAGTGCGTGCCTGGTCGTCCGTCTCGATGAAGCCATCCTCGGTTGGCTCCAGGCCGACCGCCCCTATATTCGCTGTATCCGTTACAGGCTCGCGGCCCACCGCAACCAGGACCTTCTCGGCCGAATACTCCCGTGTCTCGCCGTCATTCGTTTCGGTCTCGACGACGATACCGTCCGCAGCTTCCTGCCAGCCGGCTGCGGCTTCCCCGAACGAGAATGACACGCCGAGAGCTTCTGCGCGTTGTTTGACGGGCCGAGTAAGCTCGCTGTCGTATCCTGGCAACACATCGTCGAGCATCTCGACCACTGTTACGTCGGTGCCGAGTCGGGCAAACACCGTCGAGAGCTCCATCCCGACGTATCCTGCACCGACAACCACGAGCGAGTCGGGGGCTGATGCGAGATCAAGGGCCTGGGCTGAGTCGAGTACTGGGTCCGCGGCAAAATCGAACCCTGGTATCTCGATCGGCCTGCTCCCCGTAGCGAGGATCGCGTGCTCGAATTCGATAGTTTCCGAGCCTTGCCCCTCACCGTCGTGGGCAACCCGAGCAGTCTGTGCATCGACGAATTCGGCCCATCCGCTGAACAGGGTGACGCCTGCGGCTTTGCAAAGCTTCTCAACGCCGGAGGTGAGCTGGTCGACGACGTCGTCCTTCCAGGTAATCATCTCGCCGACATCGACAGACGGCTCCGCGTGAACACCCATCTCGCTCGCGGTCGCCGCCTCGTGGGCGATATCGGTAGCCGAGAGGAGTGCCTTCGACGGAATACAACCTCGATTGAGACAGGCGCCGCCGTAGGCATCCGCTTCGACGAGGGTTACATCGAGATCGAGCTGTCCGGCGCGGATTGCGGCGACGTAGCCGCCAGGTCCGCCACCGACGACCAGTACCTCCGTTCCGGTAGTTACGTCTCCGACGACCATTTGACGAATCGACGGCCGCCGCGGCCATAAATCGGCGGGTATCGGGGACCTCGTCCCTGACGTTGTGGAGGATTAGAGCAGGAGACGGCCCGGCTCTTCGAGGTGTTCGATGACGTGGTTCACAAAACGTGCCGCGACCGCTCCGTCGACGACGCGGTGGTCGATCGAGAGTGAGAGCGGCAACGTATAGCGAGGGACGACCTCGTCATCGACGACACGTGGCCGTTTTCGGATCGCCCCGAGGCCGAGGATTGCCACTTCAGGGTAGTTGATGATCGGCGTGGCGTACTCGCCCCCGATCGCCCCGAAGTTCGTGATCGTGAACGTCCCACCCAGCATCTCTTCCCGCGCGATCGATCGATCTCGGGCTCGCCCAGCCAGTTCATCGATCTCCGAAGCCAGCTCCAGGAGGCCCTTTTCGTCGACTGCCTCCACGACTGGCACCATGAGACCAGCGTCGGTCGCGGTCGCCACCCCGATATTGTAGTAGTGCTTGCGGACGATCTCTTCCGCATCCTCCTCAAGCGTCGCATTCATATCCGGGAACGCCTGCAACCCATCGACGACCGCCTTCAGCACGAACGGGACATAGGTGAGTTTCACCCCGCGCTCCTCGGCATGGGACTTTAGCGCCTCGCGCATCTCGACGAGTCTGGTCGCGTCAGCTTCGTCGTGGTGGGTCACGTGCGGTGCGGTGAAGGCAGAGCGTTCCATCTGCTCGCCGATCGAGCGCCTGACACCCCGGTACGGGATCCGCTCTTCCTCGGTTGCTGTCGATTCGCCCGTTGCACCAACGGCCTCCTCCGGCGTCATGGTTGACTCAGTCTCCTGGGGCCCACTCTCGGCGAACGCTCTGACATCCTCCGGAGAGACGAACGCCTCTCCGTCGCGCTCCTCCGTCATTGGAACGCGATCGAGGTCAACCCCGAGCTCGTGGGCGAGGCGCCGTGTCGCCGGGGTGGCGAGTGTCCGATCCCGGGTGACACTCGTCGCCGCGGCACTCGTCCCTTCACTATCATCGGCCGGCGTCCCGTCAAACGTGGCTTCAGGCCTCCCCGAGGATTGACGTTTGGACGTAGGCGCCTCCTCCTGTCGTTCCTCCCCCTCGGCGGCAGCACGCACGTCCTCTTCGGTGATTCGGCCACCCGCCCCCGTCCCCGCGAGTGCAGAGAGGTCGACATCGAGTTCTCGGGCGAGTCGTCGGACGCGAGGTGCGGTGAACACGCGGCCATCTGCCCCCCGATCGACCGCGCTCGAGGAGGTCAATTCTCCCGAGCCCGTCGAAGTAGATGGTTCCTGGGACTCGCCAGGGGATTCCTGGTGGGACTGCGATTCGGTCGTCTCTCCAGATGCATCCGTTTCCGTATCGTCCCTGTCTTCATCGATGACGACGAGTACCTCGCCGACTGGAACGACCTCGCCAGCCTCTGCCCGAATCTCGTCGACGACGCCGTTGACAGGCGAGGGAACCTCTACAAGTGCTTTGTCGGTTTCCACTTCCGCGATGGGCTGATCCTCCTCGACGTGGTCGCCTACAGCTACAAGCCACTGGACGATTTCGCCTTCAGCGACCCCTTCGCCGACGTCGGGGAGCCGGAACTCGCGCATGTTAGAACTCCGCGGCCTGGCGGATGGCATCCTCGATACGCTCTGCTTCGGGCAAGTAGAAGTCCTCTGTTGTGTATAGCGGGTACGGCACGTCGAATCCCGTCACTCGGACGATCGGGGCCTCCTGGTAGAGCAGCGCATCTTCCTGGAGCGTGGCGGTAATCTCGCCAGCTAACCCACCAGTCCGGGGGGCTTCGTGGACAATGCATGCCCGTCCGGTCTTCTCGAAGGACTCGACGAGTGCCGTCTCGTCCATCGGCGAGAGCGTCCGGAGATCCACGACCTCCACGTCGATTTCCTCGGCGACAGTCTCTGCTGCGGCGAGGGTCGGTCTGACCATAGCCCCCCAGGTGAAGACGGAAACATCAGTACCCTCCCGTCGGACTGCGGACTCGCCTAGCGGCACCTCGTACGCCCCCGTGGGGACGTCATCTCGGAAGGCCCGATAGATCTTCTTCGGCTCGAGGAAGACGACGGGATCGGGGTCCCGGATTGCGGTGATCAGGAGCCCTTTTGCATCAGCGGGAGTGCTCGGAACGACGACTTTTAGCCCGGGCTCGTGAACGTAGAATGCTTCTTTCGACTCGGAGTGGTGTTCAGGTGCCCGGATACCCCCGCCGTAGGGCGCCCGAACGACCAGCGGACAGGTAAAGTGGCTCCGGGAACGCGTCCGTAATCGCGCCGCGTGAGAGACCAGCTGGTCGAAGGCGGGGTACATGAAGCCCGAGAACTGGATCTCGGCGACCGGCCGCATGCCGAACGCGGCCATCCCGATCGCCGTGCCGACGATACCGGACTCAGCGAGTGGCGTGTCTATCACACGGTCGCCGCCAAACTCATCAAACAGTCCTTCCGTTGCTCGGAATACACCACCGTTCTCCCCGACATCTTCGCCCAGGACGACCACGTCATCATCTCGTTCCAGCTCCGCCCGCATCGCATCCCGCACAGCTTGTACGAGCGTGAGCCGTTCTGTTTCGTCGGCCTCGATCCCTGGATCGGTCGTAACGTGTGCGTCACTCACGGTCAATCCTCCAGAATAGGGTCATCGCCGTGTCGCTCTCGTAACCTCTCGAGGTAGGAACGTTGCTCCTCTAGTCGGGGCGTCGGTTCGGCGTAGACGTGCTCGAACATGTCATCGGGATGGGGGCGTGTTTCGCTCTCTGCTGCCTCGACAGCCGCGGCGATCTCGTCTTCGACGTCCGTCTCGATTTCCTCGATCACGGTGTCGTCGATCACGTCGCGGTCGCGGAGGTACGTCTCGAAGCGTGGAATAGGGTCTTTCGATCGCCAACGTTCGACCTCCTCTTCCTCACGGTAGACTGAGGGGTCGTCGGCAGTTGTATGAGCCCCGAAGCGGTACTGAACTGCTTCGATCAACGTCGGCCGGAGCCCCTCGTCCGGATCCCTCGCGTGTTCGATCGCATCGCGGGTTACGCTGTAGGTCGCGAGGGGATCCATCCCGTCGACTTGAACGCCGCGGAAGCCATAGGCGCCAGCCTTTCCAGCGAGCGTCTCACTCGCGGTCTGCTGTTCACGCGGGACCGAAATCGCCCACTGGTTGTTGTTGCACAAGAACACGGCGGGGACGTCGAACACGCCCGCGAAGTTCAGACCCTCGTGAAAATCACCCTCTGACGTTGCGCCATCGCCGAAGTAGCAAAGAACGACCTCATCACCTCCTTGAAGCTTCGTGGCCCACGCCGCGCCAGTGGCATGAGGGATCTGGGTTGCGATCGGGACTGCAATGGAGAATATGTTAACGTCTTCGGGGGGCTGGTTCCCTCGCTCGTCACCCATCCAGTACTGGAGAATCCGCTTCATCGGCATTCCGTGCACGTCAGCGACGGCATGCTCGCGGTAACTGGGAAAGACCCAGTCGGCGGGATCGAGTGCAAACGCCGATCCCACCTGCGCCCCTTCCTGGCCAGCCATCGGCGGATATGTCCCCATCCGGCCTTGCCGTTGTAGGGAGACGGCACGTTCGTCGAAGCGCCTCGCACGCTTCATTGCACGGTACATCTCGAGGAGAGTCTCGGTGTCGAGGTCGGGCTCGAGATCGTCGTCGACGACCTGCCCCTCGTCATTAAGTACCTGTAGCCTGTCAGCGGGATCCCGTTGGAGTGCACTCACCGTAGAATCATCCCGCATTGCATATCATGAACAACTGCCGCCTCCATCTTAGGAGTTTCGTAGAAGAGATGTGATAGCGAACAGTAAAGGCACAAAAAGGCGCGTGAACGTACATAAAATAGACAATTACGGACACAAATGAATCTCCAAAGTACAAACCGTGTTCGAATGTCCATATCGATTCGACCCGTCAGAAGCGACCACTCATTCACCTGTCCTTCAGGAGTACGCAGTCTACATTCGAACGGCTATGCTGTTGTCTCCATCGCGATACCCTGGCAGTCGAAGAGATCGATGACTAGCTTGCCAGCTAGTCGCCTCTCGCTCTCGCCCTCGCCTCGTCGGGTGAAACGCCGTCCCGACGGACAGCATCCACAAATAATTCCCCGGCTCGATATGACGATCGAACCATCGGGCCGCTCGCACAGTAGAGGAATCCGAGATCCTGCTCCGCAACGTGTTGCCAGGTCTCGAATTCGTGAGGATGGACGTACCGCACGACATCGAGATGGGATCGTGAGGGCTGGAGGTACTGTCCGAGCGTCACGACGTCAACACCCACTTCCCTGAGATCGGAGAGGGTTTGGTACACTTCGTGGTGATACTCCCCGACGCCGAGCATTAGCGAGGTTTTGGCAAAGGTACCCTCGGCGTCTTCCGCCTGCGAAAGTACGGACAGGGACTGCTCGTAGCCCGCACGTCGGTCCCGAACCGGCCACTGTAACCGGTCCACTGTTTCCACGTTGTGAGCCACGACGTCGGGTCCAGCGTCGATGACCTTTCGCACGAGGTCGGGCTCACCCTGGAAATCGGGGATCAACGTTTCGATCAGGACACCCGGGTGGCGGTGTTTGATTTCACGCACCGTCTCCGCGAAGTGCCCGGCTCCCTGATCTTCGAGGTCATCGCGGTCGACCGACGTGAGAACGACGTAGTCGAGGCCGATCTCGGCGACCGCGTCGGCCACGTTCGCGGGTTCGTCGGGATCGAGAGCGTCCATACCTCCCGTCTCGACTGCGCAGAAGTTGCACCCACGAGAGCAGCGATCTCCCATCAGCATGAACGTGGCCGTGCCTGGACCATCGCGGCCAGACCAACACTCACCCATATTCGGGCAGTTGGCCTCTTCACACACCGTGTGGAGGTCGCGCTTTCGAAGGCTGGACTTGATCTCGGTGAACCGCTCGCCGGCTGGCAGGTCGTTCCTGAGCCAGTCCGGTTTCCGAGCGCGCCCACTCATCGTTCGCACCTCGATCCCGATGGGGGTAAACCCTCGGTCGGCAGGTGCCGGATTGTATGCACGGTCTCTGCGACTCTGCGACATAGCAGTGAGACCACCAGAACTGGCCCCGAGAGGACGTGTTCGTACACTGGTGGCGATAGTTGCTTCTCGAAAGTGGATAGTTTTACGTATATTTAGGCAGGATTGCCCTTTCGTGAAGGCGTAAGAATGTTCGATGTCTCGCGAGACGACATCGTGGAGGGTCGCCTTGAGTACGTGCTCGTCGTCCTCGCGGGGCCCCTCGTCGTCCAGAACTTTGCGCTTGTAGCCCAGGAGGTTGTCGACCTGTTCTGGGTGGGCCGCCTCGGTGCCACTGCGGTCGCTGCTGTGGGACTTGCGGTCGTCGTCGTCGGCCTCCTCATGGTGCCATTTCTCATGCTCTTCACCGGGACACAAGTCGTCACGTCCCAGCGGGTAGGGAGTGGTGACGAGCGAGGGGCGCGACGTGTCCCATTCACCGCCGCAGCAATGGGGATTGTCCTCGCCGCTGTCGTGGGTGGTTTGGTCCTCGTTGGCGCTGACGCCTTCATCGAGCTGTTCACCGACGACCCAGCTGTCGTGAGCTATGCCGTCGCGTACCTGACTGCATACGTTGCAGCCCTGTTTACGACAAGCCTCAGCGATACACTCGAGAGCGGGTTTACGGGCTGGGGGGACACACGTGCGGCGTTGTATGTGAACGTCGTCGCTATCGTCGTAAACCTCGTCTTGGATCCGTTCCTCATTCTCGGCTGGGGCCCGTTCCCACGACTCGAAGTATTCGGTGCCGGTCTGGCAACGGCGATCGGATACGGCGTCGGCGCGCTGTTCGCGATCGCACTCACCGTTCGTGGTCGGATGGGCTTTCGGCTCAGCCGTGCAGCGATTCGCCCGGACCGTGATGCCGCTCGTGACGTGGTACGTATCGGCGTGCCCATCGCGGGCCAGAGTGTCGGTCGGCAGGTGGCACGCCTCGCCATGGTCGGGCTCGCCTCTCTCGCGGGGGGAGCGGCTGGATTAGCCGCATATCACATCGGGTCGCGGGTGGCGACAATCGCATTCGTCCCGGCACGAGGCCTCGGCCAGGCGGCAACGAGCGTAGTGGGCCAGAACCTCGGCGCGGAGAAACCGTCCCGTGCCCGACGGGTGACGTGGCTCGGCGTCGTACTTGCGGCGCTCGGCCTCACAGCGTTCGGCATGATCCAGTGGCTCGTTCCCGCATCTATCGCGCGCGTGTTCGTCCCCGATATCGCCGGCCTCGACCTGGAGTATACGGTGCTCTATCTCCAGATTCTGGCGTACGGATACTGGGCTCTGGGTGTCATTTACACGGTCGAGGCAGGGTTCAATGGGGCGGGTAACACGACGATCAGTATGTATTCGACACTCCTCCAATACTGGGGTGTCCGGCTTCCGATCGCGTTTGGCGGCGTGTATCTGCTCGACGTGGGTATCGAGGCCGTCTTCTGGGGGATCACCCTCTCGAACGTCGCTGCGGCGCTTTGGCTCGTCGGATACTTCCGCTACGCGACGCGAAACGATATGCTCCGACGAGCCGTCCAAGAGGCGGCGGGAAACGCGCCCGGGGATTGATCCCGCCTCTACCTGTTTGTCAGCTCGTTAGCTTGTGAGATGTGCCAGTACCGCCTCGGTATCGTTGGGGACGGGCTCCGGATCGTTGCCCGCCTCGGCGGCCGCATCCGGGTCCTTGAGCAGGTGGCCGGTCGTCAAACAGACGACATCCTCGTCAGTCGAGACCACGCCGCGAGTCCGGAGTTTTCGGAGCCCGGCCAGCGAGGCAGCGGAGGCGGGTTCGACCCCGATACCCTCATTCGCGAGATCACGCTGTGCATCGGTGATTTCGTCGTCCGACACCGCGACGGCAGTTCCTCCCGTTTCGCGGATCCCCGGGAGAGCCTTCGGCGCGTTCACTGGATTGCCGATCCGGATTGCCGTCGCGCGCGTTTCCACTGTCTCCCAGCGTTCCGTGTGGTCCCACCCGTTTTCCACGGCCTCGACCATCGGTGCCGCACCGTCGGCCTGAACACCAGTAATGGCAGGGACGTCCGCCTCGTCGATGGCGCCGGCCTGTAACAATTCCCTGAAGCACTTGAACAGCGCAGCAGTGTTGCCCGCGTTCCCTACTGGCAGCACGATTCTGTCCGGATACCGCCCGTAGTCCGCGTGGAACGCCTCGAGGATCTCCAGGCCGATGGTCTTCTGGCCTTCGAGACGGAAGGGATTCAGGGAGTTCAGCAGGTAGGCCTCCCCCCGTGCTGCGAGATCCTGGACGATGTCGAGGCATGCGTCGAAGTTTCCGTCCACTTCGAGAATACGTGCACCGTGTAGACTCGCCTGGGCGATCTTCCCTGCTGCGACTTTGCCCGCCGGGAGGAGGACTAGTGTTTCTACCCCCCCACGCGATCCATACGCGGCGAGTGCGGCCGAGGTATTGCCCGTCGAGGCACAGGCGAGACGCCCGACACCGAGTTCGCGTGCGACGCGGACACCCACCGTCATTCCGCGATCCTTGAATGAACCGGTGGGGTTCATCCCCTCGTGCTTGATCCGCAGGGTTTCGACACCGACGGCTTCCTCGAGCCGGGGGACCCGATGAAGAGGCGTGTCCCCTTCGGGGAGCGTAATCCCGGAGTCGAATGGGAGGGCTGTGGCATATCGCCAGACACCTCGCCCTTCGAAGTCCGAAAATGTGGGGAGGTCGGAATATCGTGCCTCGAGCAGCCCGTCGCATGCCTCGCAGGTATAACGCACAGTATCGAACGGAGCGAACGTCTCGCCACACTCGACGCAAGCGAGCCAGGTCCCGTCGGCGGCCACCTCGGGAACGGCGGGTCGGTCAGCGCTGAGTCGGAGGTCGGCCATTTGTGACTGAGAGCGTCCCAACGGGCAAAAAGGGGCCGGATCTGGTCGTCCCTGAATCCCCCGTGTCGATATCGTAAGGCACTGCCTACGCCACGCGATGATTTACTCCGAACCGAATTACATTTCCTTCTAATATCTGATAGTTCGAAGCGCTTATCCCCCATTCGCGAGTGACTAGAACTACTCCCATGCGTACCCTCTCCGTCATCAAGGCGGACATCGGCAGCAATGCCGGTCACTGGCGACCGACCGAGGAAGTCGTCCAAGCAGTCGAGGACACTCTCGCGGACACGGGCGATATCCTCGACGATTATCTCGTGTTCACTGTTGGCGACGATATCGATATCCTGATGAGCCATACCGCGGGCGAGGACGCCGACGAGGTCCACGGTTTGGCCTGGGATGCGTTCGAGGCTGGAACCGAAGTAGCGGAAGACCAGGGGCTGTATGGCGCAGGCCAGGACCTTCTCGAGGATGCCTTCTCGGGTAACGTTAAGGGTCTCGGGCCAGGCGTCGCCGAAATCACCTTCGAGGAGCGTGAGGCAGAGCCGATCCTGGTCTTCGGCGCGGACAAAACCGAGCCAGGGGCGTTCAACGAACCCATGTACACCTCGTATGCGGACGCTCGGTACACGACCGGGCTTCTCCTGAAGGATACGATCCACGAGGGCTTCACCTTCGAGGTTATGGACCTCGAACACACTGACGACGGTGAACGGACTATCCGCCTCGACGTCCCCGAGGACACGTGGAAGCTCGCAGCGTTGCTCATGGAGCCACACCGCTTCGGCATCAAGAAGATCTATTCACGCGCCACCGGCGAGGAGGCGACGTCCGTCTCCACCCAGAAGCTCCGCAACGTCGCTGGCGAGTACGTGGGCAAGGACGATCCCGTGGCAGTCGCCCGTACTCAGGGCGATTTCCCCTCGCCGGGTGAGCTGCTCCAGCCATACGCCAACGCCCCGATCGTCGCGGGCGCGATGCGCGGCTCACACCATGCGATGCTCTATCCGGTGACGAGCGGCGAAGCAGAGGTTCCCTCCTACTTCGACGGGCCGCCCCTGATCAAGGCGTTGGGCATGGTGGTTAACGACGGCGAGTTCTCGAAGCCGATGTACCCATTCGACATGTCCTTCTGGAACTCGGTACGCGATGAGACCGCCACGCGCTTCAGGGACTTCCGTGAGCGCCAGGGAACGTTCGGTCCCGGTACTGTTGAATCAGCGGAACTCGAGTACGGCGGCTGGGCAGACATCATGGACGACCTCGAGGAACGGTGGGATATCTCGACGGAAGCGAAACCATCTCCGATGGACTGAGGCGCTGGTTCCTGTTGTCTACGGGGGCTCCGACAGATCGAGCCGGATTTCGTGGGCCTCGATGTCTTCGTACGCAGCCATTCTGCCGCCCACCGACACTTCATCTTCATCCGTCTCCACGATGAGCGTGGCGACCTCCTGGTCTTCGGTGAAATGCGTCCGCGATACCTTTCCTTGCACAACGCGCGGGTCGCCTGTGATGACGTCGCGACCTTCGACTGTGACGTAAGCATCGAGGTCCATGTCACGGAGGTCCTTGATGCAGCGCCTGATCGAGGCGTATCGACGTGGGAACTGCCAATCCTTCCCGTCCGCGAAGAGTGTCTCGTCCGCGGTCGTCCAGAGAACGGTACCGAAGAAGCCGCTCACGAGGAAGCCGAGATTTGATCGGTTGAACACCACCCCGTAGCGATCGGTGTCGTCTTTGACCGCGTCCTGGGTCGCGTAGATCGAGTGCTCGCCGTCGGCGACCGCGAGTACCGGTGTCGTGACACCCCTGCGACCACGAGCGACCGTCGAGACTCGGCTGTAGTCGAACCTGTCGGGGTCCGGAGCTCCGTTCGCCGGTGCGACGATGAGCTCGACGGAGACATCGCGCTCGATCGCGCGCGCGAGACCGTCACTGAAGCGCTCGAGGAGTGTCGGGGTGAGCGAGATAATGAGTTCGTAGTCCGCGTCGTCGATCGCTTCCTCTAGGTAGCGGAGAATCGTCGACCGCGACTTCACGAGGGCGACGGCTTCCGTCCCGCGTGCCGGTGTGGTATACCGACTCTCGAGGTCGGTCACCACGTCTGCGAGTGACGTACGCAAGGCGCCGAATGCCTCCTCGGGATCGACGGCGATGACCCGCATCGGGCGGGTCTCCTGCAGCTCGACGAGGCCTCGGTCATCGAGGCTCCGGACCGTATCATAGACGCGTGGCTGGGGGACATCGGTGTGCTCGGCGATTTCAGTCGTGGTGAGGTCGCCATGTTCGAGGACGGCGAGATACGTCGCGATCTCGTATTCACCGAGGTCGAGGTCGTCCCCGATCCGTTCGAGCGAGGCCTGCAGATCCTCCGCCATAGAAGGGTTCACGGGCGTCCCGCACAAGAAGGAGTCGGATCTCTCCGCGGACTAGGTGGCGAGTAACTCCACAAGCAATCCGTTCTGTGCGTGCATCCGGTTTTCGGCCTGGCGCCAGACGAGCGAGCGCTCGCCTTCGATCACCTCGTTCGTGATCTCCTGGCCGCGATGAGCGGGCAAGCAGTGCATGACGGGTGCGTCTGTCCCTGCGAGCAGCGTTTCGTTCACCTGGTACCCGTCGAATGCGGCGAGGCGTTGCTCGCGTTCCTCTTCCTGACCCATATTGATCCAGACGTCGGTATACACCACGTCCGCATCCTCGATCGCCTCCTCGGGATCAGCAGTCACGGTCGGCCTGTGGCCGATGGCCTCGGCCCGATCGAGCACATCGTCCGAGAGCGCGTACTCGGATGGGGTGGCGATCGACAGATCGATTCCTGTCATCGCACAGCCGATCGCAAACGAGGACGCGACGTTGTTCCCCCCGCCGACCCAGGCGGCAGAGACGTCGAAGTCGCCGAAGGTCTCGTGGATCGTGAGGAGGTCCGCGAGTGTCTGGCAGGGATGGGCGTCGTCGGTCAATCCGTTGATCACGGGGACGGTTGCGTGAGACGCCAGCTCGGCGAGCGTTTCGTGGTCCGCGATTCGGGCCATGACGGCGTCGACGTAACACGAGAGTGCACGTGCGGTGTCTTTGATCGGCTCGCCCCGACCCAGCTGGGTGTCGTCCGGACTGAACATAATCGCGTGACCACCGAGCCGTGTCATTCCCGTCTCGAAGGAGATACGGGTGCGTGTACTCGGATTCTCGAAGAACATTGCGAGGGTGTGATCCTCGAGGTGACGGTATGCCTCCCCGGCGTGATGCGCCTCCTTCAGTTCGGCAGCGCGGGCGAGCACGCCGTCGAGGTCATTGACGTCGTCTATATCGAGGACGTGGGTCGGTGGGGTAGCCCCGGTGTACGTGTCGGGTGTCGGTGTCATCGTGGCGTATCGATTTCGTGATTCTGACTCATTGGAGACGGTCACATACGTGTTCGAGAACGGCGATCGATCGATCGAATTCAGCGAGGTGGATGTGTTCCTCGGGGGTGTGATCGAGCGACGAGTCACCCGGCCCATAGGTTGCCATGGGGCAATCCCAGTGCCGGGCATAGATATTCATGTCACTCGTCCCTGTCTTTCGCAGCTGGCTCGGTTCGCCGCCAAGCTTCCTGATTCCTGCGCGGAACGCGCTCGCGACGGGGTTCCGTGGACTCGTCACCACGGGGGGGATGGCCTCACGCCACTGGACAGTTCCTGTCTCGAGCTCTCCGTCCGCCACTTCGCGGACCGCCTCGGCGTCCATGTCGGGCGGGATGCGGAACTGGACGTCGACTGTAGCCTCGACCGACATGCCATCTGTGCTGGTTCCCCCGTCGAAGCCAACGGGTTTGGGAGTGACTCGCTCGAAGACGGGCGTCCACTCGTCGGTCTCGAACGCAGCCTCGACGCGGGTCCACCACCTGATCGCCTCCTGGATGGCGTTATCGCCAGGACGTGACGTATGCCCAGATTCACTCGTCGCGACGTACGTGCCCGGGAGGAACCCCCGGTAGCCGAGGGTGACGGCGTCCCAGCCGGAGGGTTCGCCGTTTACGACGGTGTCGGGGATTTCGCGTTCTTCGACCACGTGGCGTGCACCTCGTGAGTCGCGCTCTTCTCCAACGACACCGATAAAGCTGACCCCGGTCTCGATCGCTGCCGCGGCCATCGCACACAGTGGTCCCTTGGCATCCACGCTCCCACGTCCATGGAGAACCTCGTCCGCTACGCGAACGGGAATCTCGCCGGGCACCGTGTCGATGTGCGAGGTGAGGAGGACTGCGTCGTCCGCCGGTGCGCGAACGTTGCCGACATCATCCAGCCAGACGTCTCTGCCACGTGACTCGAAGTACGCAACCAGCCGCTCGGCTGCATCACGCTCCTCACCCGTGACGGAGGGAATTTCGACGACGTCGAATAAGAGTTCCCGAGCGTCCTCGCGGATCGGAACGCCCCCCGACTCGGAGGGAGTGCTCATCCAATCACCTCCGTCATCGCGTCGACGACCCGATCGGCGTGTGCTGTCTCGAAGGGTAGCGGTGGGAGGAGCCTGACCACGGTCCGACCTGCCGGCAACACGAGAATCTGGTGCTCGAGCGCGAGATCGCGTGCAACTGCGTTCGCCCCGCCTTTCGTTTCGATGCCGATCAGCAACCCTTCGCCACGGACGTCGCGAACATCCTCGCCGAGCTCGGCACGTAATTGCCGCTGGAGGTACGACCCGACCTCGGCTGCATGCGCGTGGAGGTCTTCCTCGACGATGGTCGAGATAGTCGCCTCGACGGCCGCCGAGATTACTGGTCCGGCGGAGAACGTCGAGTTATGCGAGGCGGCGCCGTCGGCGATCCAGTCCGCGACGAGAGCTGCACCGACCGGAAGACCGTTCCCGAGGCCTTTTGCGGTCGTCACGACATCTGGAACCACCCCAGTGGGTTCGTGTGCCCAGAACGTCCCCGTCCGGCCGTTGCCCGTCTGGACCTCGTCGAGGATCATCGCCGCACCCGTGGTTGCCGTCTGTTCACGAACCACCTCGAGGTAGCCGTCAGGAGGGTGATTGATTCCGCCCTCGCCCTGGATGGGCTCGAGGATCACGCCGGCAGTGTCGTCGTCAACCGTCTCGCGTAGTGCGTCTTCGTCGCCGTAGGGGACGAATTCAACGTCGCCGATGAGGGGCTCGTAGGGCGCTTTGTACTGACGCTTCCAGGTGGTCGTCAACGCTCCCATGGTGCGGCCGTGGAAACCTTGCATCGCGGCGACGAGTGTTGAGTTACCTGTCGCGCTCCGGGCGAACTTGAGCGCAGCCTCGTTGGCCTCGGTGCCGGAGTTACAGAACCAGACGTTTTGTAGATCCTCCGGGACTGTTGCCGCGAGGCTGGCATAGGCCCGCTCGCGTACATCTACCGGATATGAAGCCTGGACGTACGTCAGGCGGCCGAGCTGGTCGTGGACGGCGTCGACGACTGCTGGATGACCATGGCCGAGGGGGGTGCACGCATAGCTCGCACCGCAATCCAGATACTCGGTCCCCTCTTCGTCGTACAGGTAGACACCGTCCCCGCGTTCGATCGGGATGGGTTTCTCGGAGTGGACGAAATTATAGTCGCTCATCTCAGGCCTCCGGCGTCTCCGCGTCGAGCGCACTCGGATGGACATGTGTACCGCCCCCGGACAACGCGGCCGTGATCGGGTTTTCGACATTTGCGTCGGCGACAATGACCTCGTCGGCTCCTCGCTCGAGGGCTTCGGTCGCTGCCATCACTTTTCGCCCCATGAAACCCTCCGCTGCAGTCTCGAGCTCGTTCAGGTCGGTTGCCGTCTCGACCGACGTGATGAGCGTCGACGAATCGTCGGGATCGCGGTAGACTCCTTCGACGTCAGTGAGAAGGACGAGGCGTCCTCCGATGGCGCCGGCAATCGCGGCCGCCGAGCGATCCGCGTCCGTATTCACCGGGGTGATCGTACCGTCGTCCTCTTCACCTGCCATCGGCGGACCGGTGACAGGGACGTACCCGTCGGCGAGGAGGGATTCGAGGAGGGCGTCGTTGACGACCTTGATCGTCCCGGAGTGGTCACCGCGGCGAATTTTCTTCTTGCCGTCCTCGAGGACGCGGACCGCGGATTTCCTGGGCCCGTGGAGAAGTGTGCCATCGACACCGGAGAGGCCGACTGCGTCGACGCCCAGGCTCTGGAGACCCGCGACGAGGCTCGTATTCACAGCACCAGCCATCGCCATCGTGACAATCTCCATCGTCTCCTCGTCGGTGAAGCGCCCGACGACACCGCTGGGCGTCTCCACGTATTGGGGTTTGATACCGACGCGTTCGAGCGTCTCGTCGACCTTCGTCGAGCCACCGTGGACGACGACGAGGTCCGTCTCGTCCCCGCCAAGTGACGCAACGTCGGCAAGCGCGCCGGCAGGGTCGACCGCACTCGCGCCCCCGATCTTGACGACCACGGGTGCAGACGTATCCTCGGTCATAGATACCACCGTTACGGGGCGCCAACGGGATGTAACCCTCGATGCGAGAGTCCCGCCGTTTCCTCGAGTCCGAGCGCTACGTTTGCGGCATGCACGGCCTGCCCAGCCGAACCTTTCATCATGTTATCGATCGCAGAGAAGACGACGATGCGGTCATTCTTCTCGTCGAGTTCGAAGGCCAGCTCCACCTTGTTGGTCCCCGCGACGACCTTTGGCTCGGGATACCGATATACGCCACCACTGCCCGCGACAAAATTCACGAACGGTTCGTCCTCGTAGGCACCTCGAAGTGCCGTCCAGATGTCGGCCTTCCCCGGGAGCTCGTCGACCAGGAGATGGCACGTGGCCGATGCTCCCCGGATCATATCAACCGCGTGTACTGTGAAGTTCACGGTCGTCCCGAGATGTTCAGCTATCTCTGCTTCGTGTCGGTGACCTGTCGGTGCATAGGGTCGGACGACACCCGAACGCTCTGGGTGAGAGGAGGCGGCACCACCACCGGCACCACCCTCCGAAGACCCGACTTTCACGTCGATCACGGCATCCGCCGAGTCGTCGACGACGCCTGCATCGTAGAGCGGATGTAACCCGAGGAGGGTGGCGGTCGCGTTACACCCGCCGCAGGCGATTAGATCGGCGCCGGGGAGCTCGGCACGCATCAACTCGACCAGTCCATAGACGGATTCCTCGAGAACCTCCGGCCGAGTGTGCCCGTCGTAGTACTCGTCGTACTGCGTCGGATCCGAAAGGCGGAAATCTGCACTCAAGTCCACGACGGTGTCGGCGGCATCGCGGAACGCGTCAATCCGCTCCATCGAGACACCATGTGGGACGCCAGCGAAGAGGACGTCGACAGAGGCGAGGTCCGCAGGGGAAGAGAACCGCAGGTCGAAATCTCGGAGGTTGGGATGGACGCTCCCGACCGCGCGGTTCGTATACGACCTGCTGGTAGCCTGGATGACGTCAAACGTGGGATGATCGACCAGGAGACGGAGAAGCTCGCCTCCCGTGAAACCGCTCGCGCCGACGACACTCGCAGTGAGACTCACGGTGAGACCTCCACGGTTTCTGCGGCTTTTTCCTCTAGCCAGTCGACGACGCGTGCGGGGACATCCACCTCGGTGGCGTCGTTGAGCGCCTTGAATTCGACGGTGTGATTGACCTCGTGGACGGTGTAGCCGTCGGGGTCACCGGTCCCATTGACACCGGTTTCCATGAGGTCAACCCCGAGGAGGCCGCCATCGACAGCGGCGGACGCACGGTCGACGAGATCGGCGACCTCCTCGTCGATATCGAGAGCCGTCGTTTTGGCCCCCCTGGCGGCATTGGTGAGCCAGTGATCGGACGAGCGGGCCATCGCGGCGATCGGCTCGCCGTCGACAGCGACGACGCGGAGATCTCGCCCGGGCTTCTCGACGAACTCCTGGATGTAGAATACCTTGTGCTCGTAGTGTCCCAACTGCTCCTTGTGTTCGAGGATCGCCTCCGCCGCGTTCCGCGAGTCGATCTTGGCCATGAGCTGGCCCCAGGATCCGATGACGGGCTTGAGCACGCAGGGATACCCGAATTTCTCGATGGTCGCCAAGGCGCTATCCTTGGTAAATGCCACCTCCGTATTGGGGGTAGGGACGCCAGCCCGCTGCAGTGCGAGACTGTTCTTCACCTTGTCGGCGCAGAGCTCTGCCGTACGAGGTGAATTGATCACCGGGATTCCGTAGGCCTCGAGGAACTGCGTGATATAGAGACCACGGCTCGTTGCGAGACACCGGTCGAGGACGATATCGACACCGTCGAACGCCTCGGGAGGCTCGCGAATGTTGAATCCGATCTTTCGGACGTCGATCTTCGTCGTTTCGTGTCCCCGTTCGCGAAGCTCTTGCAGCAGAAGCTTCTCGTCCTTGCGGATCCGCGAAAAGAGAACTCCGACGTTCATGTAGCAATCCACCTCAATTCGTCGAATACTGGTGTATGCGTTCCGTCCTGACGCACGCTCACTCCCCCCAGTCCTCTTCCAGCTCCGGCGCTGGTTCGAGGACTGGTGGGTTGACGTCCGTGACTTCTAGTTCCGTCCCGCACGTGTCGCAATCGACGATCTCTCCTATCTCGGCGTCGTCGGGGAGGGTAACCTCCGCCCCGCATTCGACGCATTCTGCCGTGTCCGTCATGCGTGATTCCGTATACTTGGGTTACGCGTATAAAATTTCCTAATCTGTTTGACAGGAAATTGCTGTATGCAGTGCTGATCGTGCCGACGGGCGGACAGTTCGTCATGACAGTTCGATGTCGTGAGCCCCCTCGCGGGGGCGGCGGTAGTCTCATCTGTAGGCGTTCACCTCTTCTTGGAGTAGCTCCGCGCCGTACGCCACCACCTCGCGGCGGCCAGCGACTGCCTCGCACTGACCGTCTAAGACAGCATGGGCACGTTCGATCGCTGCGGAGACGGTGTCGGGAGCTGGCCCACCGAACGAGCTGCGCATCGCGACGTTTGCCTCCGGGTCTAGTGCGGTTTCCACGTCGGTGCGAGTAACATAGGCTGAGAGCGATTCTCCCAGCACCTCTTGGGCGGCGGCCTCGATCGCCTCGTACTCGGCCTCCTCACCCGCACGTTCAGCGGCGAGAGCGACCACCTCGTGCGCCCGCCTGAACGGAAGGCCGGACTGGGCAAGCAGGTCGGCGACGCCCGTCGCGGTCGAGAAACCGTCGCCGGCGTCGGCTTCGAGTACCTCTTCGTTCCAGCTGCCGGTCGCGATGGCGCCTGCAGCTACCTCGGTGGCCGCGGTAACCTGATCGATCGCCTGCCAGACGTGGGTATCTGCCCGCTGCAGGTCGCGATTGTAGGCCCGGGGAAGCCCTTTCACCGTGGTAACCACGCCTGTGACGCCGGCAAGGGCATCGCCCGCACTCGCGCGAACGAGTTCCAGCGTATCGGGATTCACCTTTTGTGGCATAATCGACGACGTCGAGGCGTATGCGTCGTCGATGTCGAGGTAGCCTCTGTTCGCGAACAGGATACCGTCTTCCGCGATCCCGGAGAGTGTCACCGCGAGCCCACAGACCCCTCCGGCGACCTCGATCAGGAAATCCCGACCGGCCACAGCGTCAGCGCTGTTCTCGAGCACGCCATGAAACCCAAGCAGTGAGGCCGTGCGCTCGCGGTCGATGTCGAAAGAGACGCCGGCAAATGCCCCTGCGCCCAGCGGCGAACGGTTGACGCGGTCGAACGCGTCGAGTAGGCGCTCCGTGTCCCGCCTCAGTGCGCTCTCGTAGGAACAGAGCCAGTGCCCCACCGTCACCGGTTGGGCTGGCTGGAGGTGTGTGTAGCCGGGCATCGTGGTGGTGACGTGGGCCTCGGCGGCCTCGAGCAGCACCTCCCGGGCATCCGATATCGTCTCGAGCAGGGCGAGGAGATCCTCGCGAAGGCGGAATCGGAGGCAGGTGGCGACCTCGTCATTGCGGCTACGGGCGGTGTGCATCTTTCCGCCCACGTCGCCCACCTCGTCGATGACCGCTGATTCGATAGCCTCGTGGACGTCCTCGCCTGCTGGAAGGGCATCGTATCCCGCATCCTCGACCGCTTCGAGCGCACCAAGAATCTCGCTTGCCTCCTCGGCATCGACAATCCCGTGCTCGGCGAGCATCACGACGTGGGCCCGGTCCACTGCGAGGTCAGCCTGGAAGATGCGTTCGTCCTCGGTGAGGGAGGAGAGGAACCCACGGGCGGGGCCGCCGCTGAAGCGGTCGCGACGGATTGCAGTCCCCGTGTCCTCATCCTCGCTCATGGGTTACTCCTCGGGAGCCTCCGGACGTCCCCTACCCCGGACGGCGTCAATCGCGGCGTTTGCAAGACGCTCCTGGAAGCCATGATACTTCGCGACCCCCGTCGCGTCATTCTGCTCGATACTCCCCGTGACATCCTCGGTGTCGAACGAGGCTGCGTCTGCCGAGTAAACCGCGTACTCCGACTCGCGACCGACCGGGCGTGCCTGGCCCCCTTCTAGTTTGATCGCGACCGTTCCCGTGACGCGATCCTGTGTCTCCTCGATGAAGCCTTCCAGCGCCCGGGTGAGTGGGGCCGAGATCAGGCCCTGATACGCCTTCTCGGACCATTCCTGCTCGACCCCGCGCTTGAACGACCGCTCGTCCTTCGTGAGAACGAGCTGCTCGAGAGCCTCGTGGGCGGTGATGAGTACCGTGGCAGCCGGGTGCTCGTAGTTCTCCCGCACTTTGAGGCCTAGCATGCGGTCTTCCATCATATCCGTCCTGCCCACGCCGTACGAGCCGGCGAGTTCGTTGAGGTATTCGATCAGGTACGCGGGGTCGAGGCGTTCTCCGTCGACAGACACGGGCGTTCCCTCCTCGAACTCGACTTCGACGAGCGCCGTATCGTCGGACGGGGCCTGGGTCCACTCGTAGATCTCCTCGCCAGGGACGTGGGCTGGGTTCTCGAGATCGTCACCCTCGACCGACCGGCTCCAGAGGTTCGTGTCGATGCTCCACTTGCCGCCGCCACCCCCTTCCACCGGCAGGTCGCGTTCCTCGGCGTATTCTTGCTCCCACTGTCGGGTGAGTCCCATTTCTCGGACGGGCGCGATCACGTCGAGATCTGACGCACGCCAGACGGCTTCGAACCTGAGTTGGTCGTTGCCCTTTCCCGTACAGCCATGAGCCAGCGCATCACAGCCCTCGCGTTCGGCCACCTGGAGGATCGCCTCGGCGATGATCGGGCGGGCGAGCGCAGTCCCGAGTGGATACCCCTGGTACGACGCATTGGCCCGCACGGCGTCGAAACAGAGCTGTGCAAATTCGTCCGTCGCGTTGATGACGTGATGCTCTAGATCCAGTGCATCTGCAGTCTCCGCGGCCTCCTCGAACTCCTCCGCCGGCTGGCCGACGTCGACGGTGACGCCGATCACCTCGTCGTATCCGTACTCCTCCTTGAGTAGCGGGACGCAAACCGTGGTATCGAGCCCGCCCGAGAAGGCGAGTGCAACGCGTTCCATGTTCGTCAGATCGGCTGTTCGGTCCTTAAATTGACCGATCTTATCAGCTCAGTGAAATAACATGGCATCTGCTATAGAAGCGGTGATCGGGGGAGAGAGTGTTGCGCAGTCACGGATTGAGTGGTAATTGTGGGGCTATCGCCCCGGTCGTCGCGGTCGGGAAAAGGTGGGGGAGCAGTCACTCACGGCGATAGCGGCCGCGAAGCGACGGATTCCCATCATCGGAGTCGCCTATCCAGTGGACGTAGTAAACGCTTGCGAATCGTGGCAGAATCTCGCGTTCGAGTGTCGTAGCTGTTGCTGCCTGGGTCCCGATATCTTCCGTGGTGGATGTTGAAGCACGGACTCCGACCCACGGCGGACATCATAGTAGAGCCGGCAGGTGCCTGTGTATCTACATCCCCCGGGGGATTTTTGTCCGCTGGCGGAGGACGGCAGTCCATGGCTGGAGACAAGGGGGAACTGGACGTCGACGACCTGCTCAAGATCGTACTGGTGCTCGTTGCGATCTGGCTAGTTATCGCCATCGCGGGGGAGATTCTCGAACTGACTCTTGGGCTGCTCGGGCCGCTCCAGCCATTGCTTGGGGTGGTGGTATTCGTGCTCATCGTACTCTGGCTGCTCGATCGGATCTGAGCTGGCCGGCGGTGTAGACCACGAGCCTCTTTTTCGCTCGGCACTTGCTGGTGGTCGTGCTCAGTCTCAACGTCCCTGTTCCGGGCGAGGTGAAGCGCCTCGCCGCTGATCTACGACCCTCTCTCGTTGCGTTCGATCGGGTCCGGGAACGCCACACACTTGTCTGCAAACGACTCGACGACGGGATTGAAGGAGGTCGGCCCCGCATCGAGGGTCGTGTCCGACGGTCGCTCGCTGGCATCCCGTCATTCGACGCCCGGGTGACCGGGATCGACTATTTCGATGAGCCCCTTGCCGGCCCCGGGCCGGTCCTTTACCTTGCTGTGGAGAGTCCTGGACTCATGGATGTCCATCACCGACTCGTCGAGGAGTTCGACGCCGTCCCCGGGTTCGAAGGAGAGGGATACGTTCCCCACGTCACGCTTGCTCGTGGGGGCGACCGTGCTACTGCCAGGCAACTCGCGGAGCAAGACATCGACCCCATGACCTGGACCGTCAACGAGTTCGTTCTCTGGGACGCCCGATACGAGGAACAGATCGGGACGATCTCGGTACCTGCCTGAGCGTATATCGAGTACTCCAAGCAACTTACGGCGTCGGCGGTTCGCCGACCCAAGCATCGTGCTCGCCATAGAAATTCAGCATGGCAAATTTGAGCTTCTCCGGCCTGACGTCGATCAGCTCTTCTCGTTCCTCGGGCGGGAAGGACCCCCGCACCGAGTACTCCCCCATGTCAGCCCCGGTATACCGACGATCGACCAGGACGCGCGTTCCGATCTCCTCGGGTGATCGAAGTACCCGTCCCAAGGCCTGGCGCGTCTTCCGGATCGTGGGGATTTCCACCGCGTACTCCCAACCTGCAGTCGGATCGTCGAATGCCGCATCGTAGGCCGCTTGTATCGCTTCGCTCCGGTCGTCCAAGTGTGGATATGGCACACCGACGACGATAACGGATCGAACCGCATTGCCGTCGAAACTTACCCCCTCTGTCAGCGTCCCCCACAAGGAGGTGAACAGTGCGGCATCGTCGTCAGTCACGAACTGCTCCTTGCGATCCTGCACCTGTACGCCCGGCTCATCGAGATACACGGTTCTCTCTACCCGCTCGGCGTAGCGTTCGGCTTCGGCGTAGCTCGGGAAGAATACCAGCGCGTTCCCCGGAGTAAACGTGATGGCGTCCTCCAGAACCCCTGTCACGACGGACTGCACCTCGGGGTCTTCACGAGCACTTGCGAAGAGCGGTGGTGTTTCTACAGCGAACGTCCGTCGATTGTCCTTCGGGAAGGACAGTCCAAAAGCCATCGTCGCTGGCTCGTCCATTCCGAGAACATCCGCGGTCACATCGAAGGGTCGGAGTGTCGCGCTCATGAGAACACTCGCGTGCATCTCATCGAACAGTGTCCTCGTGACTTCCCGCGGGATACAGGCAACGAGTTCAGCCCGTCCATACACTTCGCCCGTTCCATCGTCTCGACGGACCGCGAGGATCGGATACTGGCCTGAGGAGGCACCCTCCTCGAGATACGCGTTCACGAACCTGGCAGCGTCGAGTGTGTGGCACTCCCGCCTGGTCTCCGTCTCGCGATCTCGATACGCCTCTTCGTACCGGTCGTCGAGAACGCCGCCGAGTTCCACCGCCATCTCGAGGTCCAGGTCGACGCCCTGGCCGTGGTACCGGTCGAGGAATTCGACGGTGAGGTCGTCGCGTCCCTCGTCGTTGTCGATTGGGACGTCCTCCCAGGTAGACCCAACTGCCTCGCGGTCACCGAAGTCGAATGAATTCTCATAGACATCGACGAGCGCGTCACGGAACGCTTCGAATACGTTCACCGCTCGGTGAGTGCGTTCGTCATCGACCTCACGGAGTTCGTCCAGTGCGGCGTCGAGTGTTCGCTCCGAGAGCGTGCGGGTGGCGTGCTCACGGGCTGTGGATTCGATATTGTGGGCCTCGTCGAACACCGCGATGACCTCCGAGGGGTCGCGGTCCAGCCACCGGAAGAACTGTTCTCGTATTCCTGGGTCGAGCAGATGATGGTAGTTGCAGACGACGAGATCCACGGAATCCATGGCATCCTTCAACAGCTCGTACCCACAGAGGCCCCGTTCGTGGGCGTATTCGTACACATCGTCCGGGGTACGAACGCCCTCGAACAACCAGCGTTCGAACGCAGCCGGATCGGTCGTCAGGTTCTGGTAATAGTGCTCGCACGTCGCCTGCTCGCGAAGCGACGTCAGGTCGTCCTCCACGGTTTCGAGTTCGTCGACAACGACGCCCCGCGCTTCAGCGGCGTCATCGTCCCCTGTCTGGCTTCGATCCAATAGCTGGCGCTGACGCCGCTCAAGTTGCGCCAGATCCGACTCAGTCTCCACGAGGGCGCGAGTGTTGTCCCGGAGCACCTGGCACTCCTCATACCCGACGTCGATGTGGCACATCGACGCCTTTCCCCGAAAGACGACGGCTTGGATCGGTTCCGTCTCCTGGATTGCGCGCGCCTCCGCGACGAACTGGCGCATCTGCTGGTGGACATTGGTGGTGATCACGACGGTTCGGTCGGTCTCGTCGGCATACTGGAGCGCGGGAGCAAGTGCGGCTAGCGTCTTTCCCGTCC
Source organism: uncultured Halobacteriales archaeon (assembly GCA_964510865.1). Classification (GTDB taxonomy): domain Archaea; phylum Halobacteriota; class Halobacteria; order Halobacteriales; family Hikarchaeaceae; genus CAZEDI01. The sequence continues at coordinate 17,426 of CAZEDI010000007.1, read as the reverse complement.
CGCAGGCACCCTCGAAGAGGGTATCACGCCCTTCTTCGAGCGAATCGAAGATCTCGGACATCGCCTCGCGCTGATCGGCGTAAGGTTCGGCGTACGGAAAGAATCGGAGGTACGAAGGGTCGGACGCCGACACAAGGTGAGGTTTACCGTGGCCGGGTAAAAACCCTCCGCGGAAGGGCATCGGAGCGACTCTCGATCGAGCTCTGTGACCGGACCCGGCACTGGCATCACTCGAACCGACCAGCCGTGGTCTAACCGAGAGAATGAGACTATCGTCTCATCGATTCGACCGTTGACAGGATAGCATAGCTCCGGTCAGTATCGAGGTTGATTCGGGTCTGCTTTCACAGGGTCTTATGCGATCGTCTCAGGCTCGATGTAGATCTTTTCAACGCCCGAATGGGCGTCGGAGAGCGCCTCCTCGATCGCGGAAATACGATCATCGATCTCCCCGGTATCGAGGTCGGGATCGAACGCAATGTCGGCCGTGATGAGTACGTCGTCGGGGCCGAAGTAGACGGTACGGAAGCCGACGATCCCGGTCACCCCATCCCAGCTACGGATAATTTCTCGGAGACGGCGTTCCTCGGTGTCGGGGAGGCTCTCGCCCAACAGGAGACGCTTGTTTTCCCAGGCGAGAGCGAGCGCAAAGCCCATCAACAGGAGGCCGATGAGGAACGCTGCTGCAGCGTCAAATACCGGCTCCCCCGTATACTGTGTGAGGAAGATACCGACGAGAGCGAGGGCCAATCCTGCGAGCGCGATCGCGTCCTCCGTAAGCGCGGTCAACGTCGTCACGTCGGCCGTCTTTCGGAAGGCTTCGTGAAAGCCGCTCCAGTTGTTCGCTTCGATCTGGAGAGACATGGCCGTATAGGCTTTCATGAAGGCGTAACTCTCGAAGGCGATCCCCCCGAGGAGCACGCTGTAGTTGACCCAGACGGCAGGAATACTGTATTCGAGGAGGGTGACTGTCCCGGAGAGGGCTGCAGACTCATGGTGGACGAGAGCCTCGTAGCCATGTTTCGCTGACTCCCATCCGGCAATGCCGAAGAGCAGGACGGAGACGAGGAACGCATAGAAAAACTGGGCTTTGCCGTATCCAAACGGATGCCGCCGGGAGCGTTCACGCCCACCGTACCACAGTCCGACGAGGAGGAACACCTGGTTCCCGGTATCAGATATCGAGTGGTACGTTTCCGAGAGCATCGCCGGGGAGAGCGTGAGCAAGTAGCCGATAAACTTCAGGACTGCAATGGCACCGTTGGCGAAGAGTGCGGCGAGAACCACTGACCTGCTGCTTGCCATCCATTCTACGGTTCGCTCGCCTGTCCTAAAAAGACCGCTGAAAGTCGCGATCGGTACACTCACGGGCATTCGGGGGCTGTTTCAGTCATGCTCGTCGCCCTCTCTGATACCCACCGGCAGGACGACCATGGGCTCGAGGGCCGCTGGCTCGATACGGTTCGAAATGCGAACGTAATCTGCCACGCCGGCGACTTCACTACCGTCGACGTCTACGAGTCATTCTGTGACGTGGCCGATCGATTCGAGGCAGTTCACGGGAACAATGACCCACCGGAGCTCCGGGATCGACTTCCGGGGAGGCGGATCATTACCTATTATGGCGCACGGATTGTGCTCGTTCACGGTCATACGCACAGTGAAACAGGGCTATCGATGCTTGCGCGCCAGGAAGGAGCGGACGTCCTGATCGTCGGTCACTCTCACCGACCCCGCATAGCTCTCGAAGAGGGGTGTCTCTTTGTGAATCCCGGCAGCCATGCGGATCCGCGCAGGTGGCGTGCGGCAATCGCCGAGATCGACATTGTTGATCGCGAAGACGAACATTCGATCGAGGCACGACTCCGTGATTCGAACGGTGACGTGTTCGAGCAGGCGACCGTCTAGGATGTGTGTAGTACGAAAAGGAATGGATGAGGGTCCGGGCCCCGTGGAGGGCCGAAGAGGGGAGGGTCGGCGGCCGGGTCCGCCGCACTATCTCCTACACCCTCCGATAAAAAGTACGCAGCGGAGACTCAAATAACGGTTTTAGTCACGTGCCAGGGCTCACCAGTCCTGGAATCGCATGCAGTTGGGATGGGTACGCCTACTCGATCACGTATGTCGCACCCACCAGAAGGCGAATCCGGCAAGGAGGACGGTTACGCCCCCGAGGAAGAACAGCACGCCGGGAGCTGCGAGATCGAGAGGAAGGAGACCGGTGCCAGGCCCCGTGGTTTCCGCACCGAACGCCCCGACCTGTCCCTGATCTGCCGTGCCGAGCGGACCCCGACCGAGCGCGACGTTGAGGAGCCCGCCGATGATAGCGAGACCAGCCGCACCGCCGATCAACCCCGTCAAGGCGGATCGGAGACCAGTCGTTTCTTCCTCGCTGCCGGCGACAACCACGAGAGGCTTGTCCGCGGGTGCGTACACCTTCATCTCACGACCTTTCTCGGAATACACCGTATCCACGACCTGCACAACACCGGCCTCTTCGAGATTTGCGAGGTGGTACTGGGCGTTCTGAAGCGATGTGTCGACGCGATCCGCAATTTCCGAGGGGGCGGCTGGTTCTTCGTGGAGCGCGCCTAGCAGTTCGCGTGCCGTGTCCGAGGACATGACCGAGAGAAGATCGTCGGCGTCCTCGCTGTCGAGCCCGATGACTCGGGGCTCCGCGTCGTCGGCAGCCGACGTATCAGGGGTAGAGGGCAGCAGGCGAGCCATAACTGGATATTTCTCGGTATGGCTATGAACATTCCGCCATCAGTGGACACGCGAAACCTCCTAGTTCGGACGAAACGGCTTTGCCGCCCCGGACAGTGTTTCTTGGTATGCCAGTTGACCCCGTCCTCGGGGCCATCCTCCTCGCCGTCGTAGGCTTCTTCTTCTTCATTTATCTCATGCTGCGGCGCACTGTACTTGGATTCCAGGAAGGCGTCGAGAGTGGCTACGACCGAAAGCGCTGACGGACGTCCTCGATCCGGTCGAGCGCGTCGTCGATGTCGTCTTCGGTCACGTCGAGGTGCGTGCAGAGTCGAATCGTATGCTCGCCGAGTTCACTTCCCAGTACGTCTACCGAGGTAAACCGTTCTAGCCAGGAATTCGCAGATTCCCCCGTCCCAGCCACGTCAATGAGAACGATGTTCGTCTCGGGTGGTGACACGTCGAATCCGTCGATTCCATCGAGTCCGTCGGCCAGCCGGGCGGCGTTCGCATGGTCTGTCGTGAGTCGGTCGACGTTCTCCAGGGCGAGCCGAGCCGGGGCGGCGATCACGCCAGCTTGTCTCATTCCTCCGCCGAACAGCTTCCGAACACGGCGTGCGCGTTCGATGAATGTGTCGTTTCCACCGAGTACTGAGCCGACGGGGGCTCCGAGCCCCTTCGACAAGCTGAGCATTACTGAATCGACTCCCTCGGTATACCGAGATACGGCGACGTCGTTGGTGACGGCTGCATTCGCCAGTCGGGCTCCATCGAGGTGGACGGGAATCCCGAGATCACGAGCTGCGGTAGCTGCGTCGAATATTTCCTCCGGCGCGAGTGCCGTCCCTCCGTAACTGTTGTGGGTATTCTCGAGACAGAGCAGGCCGGTGCCAGTTCGGTGCCCATCGGCCGCAACGTGCGTCGCCTGGATCTGGTCGGGAGTGATAGCTCCACGAGGTGATCCATCGACAGGACGGATCTGCAAGTTCGAGTGCTGGGCGAGCCCTGCACGTTCCCACTTGTACACGTGGCTCTCACGCTCGACGATGACTTCCTCGCCACGGTCTGTGTGCGTCCGTGCAGCGATCTGATTCGCCATCGTGCCGGAGGGACAGTACAACGCATGGTCAGTCCCGAGGAGGCTGGCAGCCTCCTCTTCAAGGGCATTCACGGACGGATCTTCGCGGTAGACGTCATCGCCGACCTCGGCCTCGCTGGCGGCCTGCCGCATGGCACGACTCGGATGGGTTACAGTGTCGCTCCGCAGGTCAATCATGGGACCGCTATCCACTCGTTGAAGAAATAGCCTGTGTTACCCGGGATACCCCTCAGATCGCGTTACGGAGCGTCTGGAGGGCACTGCCAGTGTCGTTTCGAATCACGGTCACTGGTCGGTCTGCACGCAGGAGTACGCGTTGGGCGGTCGAGCCGAAGGTGGCCTTCCCGATCGGCGTCCGGCGACGGCCGCCGAGCAGGAGTTGATCGGCATCGGCGCGCCGGCCAGCTCGCAGGATCGCGGCTGCTACGTCATCGGTGCTCGATCCGTGGACACGGACATCGATGTCGGTCGAAAGTGCGTCCCGGAGTTCGGTAATCGGGGTGTACCTGTTGGCAAGCGCGACCGCAGCATCGCTGCTATACTCGTTCAATCCAACCTTGCGGGCGAGATCGACGTACTCGTCGTTTTCGAACGCGTGAAAGAGGACGACTGTCGTCTCCGCGTCCGCGAGCCGTTCAATCTCGTCAGTGAAGCTATCGATCCGTTCTCGATCCGAGCCGCCCAGGGCGACGAGGAGTGTATCTCTCATTGTAATTGGATCCGCCATGGGTGGACAAAAACGTATTGGTTTGCATATAATTATGGAAACAAATAATTATTATCATATTATGTCGCTCGATCAGGGAAATGACGCTGACGGTGATCGAACCCCATATGCCTCGCAGGCCCGCAGTCGGATCCATGGATCCCCGAATCAGGGAGCATGCGGAAATTCTGGCAACGCACTCGACAGACATGAGTGACGGTGACAATGTCGTCATCCAGATGGCGCCCGAAGCTGAGGATCTCGCGGTTGCCCTTCACGAGATCGCCGGTGAGCGCGGTGCAAATCCAGTGTGGCTCACGTACTCCGACCGGGCGGATCGGGCGTTTATGCGTGCCAGGGCAGATAGCGATACTGAGTTCGACACCCCGTCTCACCACCTCTCGATGTACGAGGAGGCAGACGTATTCATCATTGCCCGTGGCGGCGCTAACGCGACCGAGAAGAGCGACGTGGATCCCGAAACGACCGCGGCTTATCGTCGAGCGGTCGACCCGATCCTGACAGAGCGTCTCTCGAAGCGCTGGAATCTCACGCAGTTCCCCACTGCTGCTCACGCACAACTTGCGGGAATGAGCACCGAGGCGTACGAGAACTTCGTCTGGGACGCGATCAACAAAGACTGGGATACGCAATACGAGTTCCAGGAGTCCATGATAGACATCATGGATGGCGCGGATGAGATTCGCATCGTGAGTGGCGAGGAGACCGACCTCACGATGTCCATCGCTGGTAACAGTACGATCAACGACCATGGCAAGAACAACATGCCCGCCGGCGAGGTGTTCACCGCGCCGGTGAAAGACAGCGTAGAGGGGACAGTGCACTTCGACATGCCACTGTACCGCCACGGGCGAGAGATAGAAGACGTCAGGCTCCGATTCGAGAACGGTCGCATCGAGTCATTCAGCGCAGAGCGCAACGAGGAGACGCTTGCAGGTATCCTCAACACGGACGAGGGGGCGCGATACCTCGGCGAATTGGGGATCGGGATGAACCGCGATATCGATCAATTCACGTACAATATGTTGTTCGATGAGAAGATGGGTGACACCGTCCACATGGCTGTGGGGAGAGCCTACCCCGAGACGGTCGGTGAGGAGAACGTCGTGAACGAATCTGCGGAGCACGTGGACATGATCGTCGACATGAGTGAGAACTCCCACATCGCAGTAGACGGTGACGTCGTCCAACGGAATGGGACCTTCATATTCGAAGACGAGTTCGACGGATACTCCACGTAGCAAAGACTGCGGGAAACCTCTCCGATTGCGGACAGTGATCTCACGTGATTTAAGTGTGTGTAATCGTATATCATTTTCATGCCGAAGCTGGCCTGTCCTGACTGCGAGCGTGATGTCGCCATGCGTGAACTCGAAACACAGACAGTCGCCCAGCGAAATGGGTTCGAAACGACATATCGGTGCCCGTTTTGCCGGTCTGATTTCGACGACGTTCAGGAACTTATGTGAGTCCGGGGGAACTGTACGGGGAATAGGTCCCAATCGAGGGATTGTGGGCCGATTGACCTGGCGAGGTGGTCCGGTCTATCCTACTAGTCGCCACAAACGGGCCGGGAGGGATTTGAACCCCCGACCATCTGGTCTCTCCCGCGACGTCCCGATTCGCACGGGCCGTCCCGTTAAAAGCCAGACGCTCTGCCGGGCTGAGCTACCGGCCCTCAGTACCTGACTGCGAACTGAATCCAGTAAACGCTTGCCATTGTTTGGCCCCGAATTCCCTTACTCTTCCCTGCGAAACCCAAACCGCTCCCGCAATGCATCGTCGACGATCGCATCGGGATCGACGTCGTCGAGCGCCGCCCGCCGACGAAGTTCCCGGTACACGGCGGAAGGCAACGTCACTTCGAGCGTCGAAGGTTGGAACCCCCGGTTCTCGAGGGCCCGTTCGACGGTCACACCGTCGTTGACTTCACTTGCTATCTCGCGCACCTCGCGGACGGTAAGATCGTGATCGAGTGATGCCCAGGCGAGCTGATAGCGTGCCTCCCCGGCAACCCGTGCGATGTGCTTGGCTGCGGTCGGCGCAATTTCACCACGGGCAACGTGTACACGGATGGCCCGGGGGAGGTCGTGTACCCGTGCCCACTTCCGGATAAACGTGACCGTGACGCCGTCGCCAGCCCGAGTTGCGGCTGCTTTGTACGACCCTTCCGCACGGACGAGCGCCGCACACGCTGCAGCCCCCCGCAGCATGACGATGTTGTCAGCGCCGCGCCGATCATCAGTCGCGAAGGCGTGAACCGTTTCGGCCGCTTCGTCGACGCTCTCGGGATCGTTCGGATCGAATCGCTTGGCTTCGTCCGCCCGCTGACCGGTGATCGACTCGTCCCCCCGGATCACCGGCTCGCCGACCGGTGACCGCCGGTCGGTCGGCAGATCGCTCGCGTCATCCGGCATTGGCGCGAGCTATGTGAGCGGGGGTAATCAGTCCACCGTCCGGTATCGACGAGAATCACTGCAGGCAACACACTCATGGTAGTCGGTTCCTTCGCCACGTCCCGGTAGGAGACACGTCCCCTCCCGACGACAGCTCGAGACGGCCCGAACGTGTCATCCAGCAATTCAAGATCGACGTCCAAGCCTGAACTTGCCGGTCTAGTTATATAGTAACCGTCTCACCGATCGTGGGCGCGTTCGCGTCGAACCCATCGTCTCGGAGATCCGTCGCGAACGCTGCACACTGATCGCCGTGATTGACGAGCACCTCCGCCTCCCTGAAATCATCGAGGAACGTCCGGAGTCCTGCGGTGTCCGCGTGAGCAGAGAAGTCGTAATATTCAACCTGGGCGCTTACGGGCACGACCTGCCCATCGATCTCCGCTCGTCCCGTATCGAGGAGTTCTCGACCGGGCGTTCCGTCGACCTGGTAGCCCGTGAGAGTGATTTTGTTCACGGGGTCCCGGCGAATCTCCGGGATGTATGTCATAGCGGGGCCACCCGAGAGCATCCCGGAGGTCGTGACGATCGCCTCGCCCTGTCGCGCGATACGTCTCCGTTGTCCATCCCTGCCATCCACGACTCGTGCATTTGACTTCCCCCGACGCAGTACCTCGGGATCGCGAAGGAATGACGGGTATCGTCGGAGGATCTCCAAGACACGCGTCCCCATGCCATCGACATAGGGCGTGACATCGTAATGCTCCAGAATCGTGAGTACCTCCTGTGTACGACCAATCGCGAACGCTGGTATGATGACGGTCCCGCCTTCCCAGAGTGTCGTCTTCACGCTCTCCGCGAAGGCGCGTTCGATCGCCTCCCGATCTCCGTGCTCCTCATAGGCGTACGTACTCTCGGTGAGGACCACGTCGGCATCCGGACGATCCGTCGATCCGGACACAATGCGCTGGTCTGCAGTATGGAAGTCCCCCGTATACAGAAACCGCGTGTCGCCGTCGTCGACGAGGACGTGGGCACTCCCCGGGATATGTCCGGCATCGAAGAACGTCACCTCGTGCCCGGCGGCCTCGAACGATTCCCGGTATCCGTGTGTCTCGGACACTTGCGTGACCCGCTTGATCTCCTCTTCGGTGAATGGACAGTCATAGCGCCCACCCTGCAGGCGGAGCGTATCTCGTGCTAGGAGCAGGGCTAGTTCGTACGTCGGTGGCGTCCAATGAATCGGTGGCCGGGCGTCCCCCGAGAGCAATGCGGGAACGGCACCGACGTGGTCGAGATGGCCGTGGCTCACGACGACAGCGTCCGGGTCCGGGTCGTCAAGGGGGAAAGACGGCGGTGTCCCCGTCATCATTCCATAGTCGAGGAGCAGGCGATCGTTGACGAGGATAGCGCTCCGGCCAACCTCGCGGGCGCCACCGAGGAATCGGAGCTTCATCGATATGCCGAAAATCCCGGAGTGGATCGGCCATGACGACACGGAGGCGGCGACCTACTACTTGAGGGACGTATTTCGCTGGGTTCACCAGCGGACATCTGCCTGACGTCGCGAGCGATCATCGTCCAGCGATACTCGATTCGCATGCTTTCATCCGTCGGTTTAGATACGTGCCTCGAATTGCCAAGATATCCTGGGTGCTGCCATATGACGCTGGATGTTTCCATCGATCCGGACACGAGTCGGCTCTTCGTAGCCCTCCCTCGTTCTAGGTGGACTCGTGCTCGTCGTGACAACTGCGTTCCATTGTCGTGTTTCCGGTTGATCCCGTTCCGTTCCGAAAGATCCATCCATCGCGAGTGGGGGAACTTGCCACTGCCACAGGGTTAAATGGGGGGGACCGCCTACCCCCGCATATGCAGTGTCACTACTGCGATCGCGAGGCCACCTTTACGGCCGAGAAGGACCGTATCCGTGTGGGCCTCTGCGAAACGCACTTTCGCGAGCGATTCCGCGAGCTCGCCGACTCCGATGGCTTCGAGGATCTCCGAGAGGAACTCGATATCGATCGAACCTAACGTCCGGACTTCCGATTCGTACGCTATCTACTGTCCTGCTCTGGCATACTCACTTAGTCCCCGCTCCCGTATCCCGGACTATGCCAATTGTGGCGAAATCCGATTGCGACAGTGAGGTGATCGAGCGGGGCGACATGCACGTTCGTAGACGACATCTGAGCGCTGAAGCGAGTGAGGATGGTGATCCCGATCTCGGATGTAGCCTCTATGAACTCCCGCCCGGTGCACGCTCTTGGCCGTATCATTACCACGAGGGGAACGCCGAGGCGATGTACGTGCTCCATGGGACCTGCTCGATACGACTCGACGACGACCATCGGTCGATCGAATCGGGTGACTACATCCAGTTCCCTGTCGGCGAGGCCGGTGCACATCGTGTCCACAATGATTACTCGGAACCGCTTCGCTACCTCGCGTTCTCGACAATGAACGACCCCGATATCACGGTCTATCCTACCTCCGGGAAGATCGGGGTATTTGCGGGCTCACCCCCTGGTGGCCGCGAGGAGCGCACTGAACACGGTTTCTACCGTCGGGTGGACGCGGTAGACTACTGGGATGGAGAAGTAAAGTAACACGCCAATATCTTGCAGTGCTCCATGCAGGGACATCCCGATCGTACTGGACAGACCTTTCACGAGAGAGATCGTACTCCAACGTATGAGCCCACAGGAGCCAGTCCTCGTCTATGACGACGACTGCGGGGTCTGTACGCGAGCGGCCGAGTGGGTTGCCCGCCACGGCGACGTCGAACTCGTCGGATTCTCCGCACTGACGGCCGACCAGGTCGAGCGTCTCCCCGAGACGTGGCGAGAATGTGCACACCTGCTCGTTAATGGTGAGGTGTACTCTTGTGGGGCGGCAATGGAGGAAGCGTTTCTTCGAACTGACGACGCTGGCACGAGGCTCGTGCGGGCGATACGAGAGGTCCCCGGCTACCCCCGACTCCGCGAGTTTGGCTATCGCGTCTTTGCGGACAATCGCGGACTCGTCGGTCGGCTCTTCGGATGACGTAATGCGTCATTCGTACGCCGGAATTCCCGTGAGGTCCTCACCCAGGATCAGCGTGTGGATGTCGTCCGTCCCCTCGTAGGTATAGACGGTCTCCATATTTGCGAGGTGGCGCATCGGGGAGTGGTCGATCGTGATTCCGTTCCCACCCAGCATCTCCCGCGCTGTCCGTGCAACCCATCGAGCCGTTCGGACATTGTTTCGCTTCGCCATCGATACCTGCTGTGGCCGGAGTCTCCCCTGCTCCTTGAGTTCAGCGAGCCTGTGGGCGAGTGACTGTGCGGTCGTAATCCGGGTCGCCATCTCCGCGAGCTTCTCCTGCTGGAGTTGGAAGCCGGCGATAGCCCGCCCGAACTGCTCCCGGTCGAGTGCATAGTCCAGGGCAGCTTCGAAGCAGTCTCTCGCAGCCCCAACCGCGCCCCAGGCAATCCCATACCGAGCGTGCGTGAGACAGGAGAGTGGGGCTTTCATGCCAGCGGTCTCGAGGACGTTTTCCGCGGGGATCCACGCGTCACGGAGGTGGAGTTCCCCCGTTTCGGAGACGCGCATCGAGAGCTTGCCATCGATGTCGCTCGTCTCGACTCCATCGCGATCTGTCTCTACCAGGAACCCTCGAACCTGTCCGTCTTCCCCGTCATCTCGGGCCCACACGAGCGCGACATCAGCGATCGGTGCATTCGTGATCCAGGTCTTCGTCCCAGAGAGCCGGTAGCCATCCCCATCAGGTTCGGCAGCGGCGTCCATCCCGGCGGGGTTCGACCCGTGCTCGGGTTCCGTGAGGCCGAAGCAGCCGATGGCGTCACCCGTATCCATGTCCGGGAGCCAGCGTGCTTTCTGCGCATCCGATCCGAACTCGTGAATCGGCCACATCACGAGCGCGCCCTGGACCGATGCCATCGATCGGATTCCCGAGTCGCCGGCCTCGAGTTCCTGCATCAATAGCCCGTATGCGGTCGCGCTCACCCCCGGGAGGTCCTCATACGTAAGTGTCGGGGCGTAGAAATCGAGAGCACCCATTTCGGGAATCAGGTCCATTGGAAAGGCACCGGCTTCAAAGCGCTCGCCGATGTCGGGGCGAACGCGATCAGCAACGAACTCCCGTGCCGTGTCACGGACCAGCAACGCTTCAGCGTCGAGGTCGGCTTCGAGGTCGAGGTAATCCAGCATGCCCTGGTCTTCGGAAGGAAGCCATGTAAGCGGTGCTGGCGAGACACCGGAGACGAGTTAGGTCTCAGGTGAGTCGGTTTCCGCATTCGGGGCGTTGCGTTTCACGCTCTCGACGCCGTCCCTGGCTGCACTCCAATCCCCGTACCCCTGGCCGCTGTCGGCCAGGATGGACCCGTTGCGGTGGCGAAGCCGCCACCGGTGCTCGCCGCCCGAGTCCTCGTAGAGTTCGAAGGCCGCCCAACCGACGTCGAGGACATCTGCCTCGGATGCGTACTCGTCAACTCGTTCGACGGCCTCCTCAGCTCCGCGTTGTGAGGCATACCCCTCGCCGCTATCGGCGACGATCCGCGCGTTCGACGAGGTGAGCCGCCAGCGGTACTCGCCCCTCGTGTCCTCATACACATCGAACTCGAACTCGTCGATCGCCTCGCGGAGATGATCGACGGCTCGTCGGGCATCACGCCGCCTGGTATATCCCTGGCCACTGTCTGCGAGGACGTTGCCGTTGCGATGAAGGAGCCGCCACCGCCACTCGCCGGACGCGTCACGATAGATTTCGAATGCTGTCGGATCGACCCGGAGATAGTTCGCCGGACCGGCGTACGTCTGGATCCGATCGATGGCTTCCTCTGCACCCTGTCGACGGACATATCCTTCGCCACTGTCTGCGATCACGTCGCCATTATCGTGACGGAGCCGCCAGCGATACTCACCTGCTCCGTCCGTGTATAGTTCGAACGTGGCGTTGCTCCCCGCCTCGTCGAACGGGTCGAATTCCTCCTCGGGTGGGAGTTCTTCATCTGGCTCGATAAGCAAAACTGCCGCACCGAGTGCGTTGCGCTGGACGCTCGTCAGTCCCCGTTGTGCATCGTGTCGTCGAGTGTAACTCTCTCCGCTGTCGGCGATCACATTGCCGTTTCGATGGCGGAGTCGCCAGCGGTACTCCCCAGCACTGTCCTCATACAGCTCGAATCGTGCCTGGCTTTCGTGAAGGGATTGGAGTTGGACAGCCAAGTCTGCCTCGTCCGCTTCTGTATCGGACAACCCGGCCCGGAGGTCGTCAGCCTCTGCACGGAGTGCATCGGCTTCCCCGGGCGGAGACCGTCCTGCGAGGACAGGAACAAAGACCCCTCCAATGGCGATGATCAGGAGACCCACCGCGTAGAGGCTGACGATCGTGGTTTGGCCACTCGTCGGATCCCAGTTCTCGGGATACGTGACAGCGAACCAGGCAATCGCTACCGCGCAGATGACGACCCCGAGATACAGAACGAGCGTCGCCAGCCGCCGAAGCGGGAGTCGGATGATCGGTCCGGCGAGGAGGAGGACCAGACCGGATGCGGCGAATACGATCGCCCACCGCCGGATCTCACTTGATCCGTCCGTCGTGAGAAACAGCCCGATACCCAGGATTCCCAAGATCATCCCGATGACAAATATCCAGTATCCCGTAATTTCGTCTGTCGTGTTTGGTTCCCCGATTCTCTCCCTGTACCACCTCGAGAGTGCCGTCCCTGAGTCTCGTTCTAGTGACATGGTCGCGAAGAACTAACACACCGAACACTAATATAATTCAGTGGTACTATTCACCGCATTTTGAAACCTATCTTTCCGTGATACGAAGGGTCACGAGGCATAGTCGGTGATGGCGTCCGAGTTACCGTCCGGGAATCACTCCATTTCTCCGGCTATCGGAGAATGACGGTTAAACTCTGTCCGCCGTCGGATTTCGCCGGTCCCGACCGGTTCCGCTATTCCTTTACTGGTACCGACGACGACTCACACACGACCTCGACGAAATTATCGAAGAGTCGCTTTGGTTCGCAGGCAGCCGCATAGGTCTCCTCGTCGATCCCTGCAAGTACGCGATCTTTTGTCTCCTCGTCGAGGTCCTTCCCTCGGGTGACCGATTCGGCGGTCTCCATATCGTACTCCGGATGGAACTGGACAGCGTAGACAGGTCCCTGTTGGAACCCGTGGATGCCGTAGTCGTTCTCGGCGATCACCTCAGCATCGGGGGGCAATTCGGTCACCGTATCCTGGTGGGTGGTGAAGACCGTGAACGTGCCATCGATCCCGTCGAGTAATCGGGAGTCACCGACACGCTCGACGTCGCGATAGCCGATCTCGTACTCGTCCATTCCCTCGACACTCCCGCCGAGGGCCACCGCGAGAATTTGATGGCCATAACAGATCCCGAGGCATGGCAGTCCCCGATCGATGCCTCCGCGCACCCACTCGATCAGCTCATCGATCCATGGTTCGTCCCAGTAGACCGACGCCCGCGATCCTGTGACGACACATCCGTCCACCTCATAGTCGGTCGGGAGGTCGCCCTCCGTGACATCGTACTCGACGAGGTCCGCGTCGAGTTCCCGCCGGAAGTTGCGGGGCGTGTCCTCGTCGTAGGAGGCATTCAACAGGGCGAGCCGTGGCCGACTCATCATCCGAGTGTAGATCGTTCAGTGCCAAAGTGTGTTACGCTCGGCCCAGAATTCACACATCGCGTTCCAGGAATCCGACGAATGAATCATTCACCAGCCGGGCTTGCTCGATGAAGAAGAAATGAGATCCATCGGCAAACGATTCATATTCTCCCCGGGGAAGCCCGTCCGCGAGTGCTTGACCGGCCTCGATTGAAACGACCTGATCTGTCTCACCGTGCAGTACGAGCGCGGGTTCGACGATCTCGTGGAGCCAGTCGTCGGCATCGATAGCGCCGACAGCCGACGCCAGCTCGTGTCGGACATCGTGTGGGGCGTCCTCCGCCTCCCGCCAGTCCGCGATCCGCCTCACCTCCTCAGGGAGCTCCTCTCGAAACTCCAGACTCAGGAGAGCGTCGAGATCATCCGGCCCCCCGAGGAACGCCGTCCCGTCGAAGCGCTCACCATTTGCCGCTGTCCCCAGGAGGACGAGTCGGTTCGATCTCGTGTACTCGCCCGCGTAGGCGAGCGCGACCATGCCGCCTAACCCGGCGCCAACGAGCGTCGCGTGTCTCACGTCATGCTCGGCCAGTATGGCATCGACGTCCGCGGCCATCGCGTGGATCGAGTATTCCTCGGCAGAGTCTGACTGTCCTGCTCCACGTGGGTCGAACACGATACATTCGAAGCCACCGGCGAGTGCTGGTACCTGCCAGCTCCAGAGCCAGGCCCCACAGCCGAGATCGGGAATCCAGACGACGGTATCACCGTCTCCGATGGTTTCGTAGTGAAGCGTCACATCCCGATTCTGTGCCGTCGGCATCCGCCTGAGATCAGGCGTCCTGCAGCCGCTTTAGCAGTGACGGTGCATCAGCAAGCGCGTCGTCGAGATCCTCCTCACGAGGCCCGCCGCCTTGGGCGAAGTCGGTGGGACCGCCACCGCCACCACCGACACGATTCGCGAGTTCGGAGACGACGTCCCCTGCGTCGACGTCGATCCCGTCGGGGACCGCGACGACAAACTGTGCCCCTTCGCGGGCGGACCCCAGGACGGCGACTTTCCCGTCGCCGACGAGCGCGTTGGCGGTCGCGCGGAGTTCGTCTATGTCGGCATCGAGACGTCTGATTACCGCGGTGGTATCGTCCAGCTCGATCTCTTGGCCGTCGTCGTCGGCGCTGGCACGGGCGGCGGCGAGCTCCTCTGTCAGTTCGTCGATATGTTTGCCTCGCTCCTTCCACTCGTCGAAGAATCGCTCGGCCGTCTCCGGTACTTCGGACGGCGTAACGTCAAGGACATCCGCCGTGGTGTGGAGCTGTTCCTCCATCGACTGGATGTGCTCGATAGCTGCATCACCGGCGGCGAAGTTGATGCGTTCTACCCCGTCTTGGACGCGCTCCGTACTCAGGAGTTTGATCGTCCCGATGTCGCCTGTTCGGGAGACATGAGTGCCAGCACACGCCTGGACGTCCTCCTCGACGTGGATCAGTCTGATCTCCTCACCGGTTGGGATTCCCCCCTGGTAGATATCGAAGCCGTGTTCCGCCTCAGCTTCGTGGCGCTCTGGCCATTCCTGCTTGACCGACGTATTTTCGGTGACGATCTCGTTGGCCACACGCTCGATCGCACGCCGCTCTGCGGGGGTGATCCGCCGGAAATGTTGCACGTCGATCCGCGAACTCTCCGTTCCTTTCTGTGCCCCGGCCTGCCTGACGTGCTCGCCGAGTACCTCTCGGGCGGCGTGGATTACGACGTGCGTTGCCGTGTGATGTTGCATGAGCCGTCGCCGTCGATCCGCATCGAGCTGTCCCCTGACGAACTCACCGGTACCCGGATCGCCGTCGCAGCGGTGCAGGATCACTCCGCCAACCCGCTGTACGTCCGTCACCGATACCGTCACCTCTTCCGTCGAGAGTGTCCCCTGATCCGGTGGCTGGCCACCGCCCTCCGGGTAGAACATCGTCTGGTCGAGCACGACGTCGTACCCATCTTCGCGGTCGAATACGTCGAGTACGACTGCCTCGAACTCTGTCCGCTTCTGGTCGTCGTAGTACAGTCGCTCGGTCGTGGGGAGGTCCGCGATCTCGTCCTCGACGGATTCCTCCCCTTCGCCTCCGAAGGCCTCTCCGCTTTCGTGGCGTTCGGCGACGAGTGCGTAGAAGTCTTCGGGGATATCTACCGTGGCTCCGAACTCCTCGGCGATCTCCTCGACCGTCTCCGGCTGGATGCCGTGGGAATCGTAGAACTCGATGAGCTCCCGTGTCGGGATCGGCTCTCCTTTCTCCGCGTGTTCTCGTGCGACCCCCCGCACTCGCCTCGTCCCACGTTCTAACGTCTCGGCGTACTTCTCGACTTCCGCCCGGACGACTTCCCTGATCGTGTCGCGGTTGTCGTACCCGAGGCGCTCGGCTTGCATATCGACGAGTTCGTCGAGGGGGGCGTCGATCCCGACGCCGTCACAGAGGCGCTTCGTGCGCCGGAGGACCATCCGGACGAGATAGCCAGTCCCGACGTTCGAGGGAACGATCCCGTCACCGAGCATGTAGGCGAGCGTCCGGCAGTGGTCGGCGATAGCGTAGACATCCTCGAGTGGCTCCATCAGCCCTGCGAGTCGGGACGTAGACACGTCGAGTTCCGCGGCGATATTGTCCCGTGCGGCCTCCATGTCCTCTGCTTCGTCGATATCCAGGTGGCCAGCGAGCTTTGCGGCCCGGTGAACCAGGGTTGCTTCGTCGTCATCGTACTCGAGGCCGGCGTTGTCGCGGAGCACCTCGATCATATCCGGATAGATGGCCTCGTACACCGTCGGCGTGCCCTGGCTCATCCATGCCCAGCGCTCGATGCCGTAGCCGGTGTCGATCACCCGGCGGTCCATCCTGGCGTACGAGTTTCCGTCTTTCATCTCGTAGTCGCCGTCGGGATCCTGCTCGAACTGCATGAACACGAGCGTCGCCAGCTCGAGCCCGTCGTAGATGACTTCGAAAGACGGACCGGCGTTTCCACCTCCTACCCACACGTCCTCGATCAGGGTCACGTTTGGTATATCCGCGCCGACCGCATCGAGGAGGTCGATGCAATACTCGACGCACTCCTCCTTCCAGTAGATCTCGCCCTCGTAGGCGTACCCGGCGTCCTCTTCGGCATTGAAGGCGTGGTGCCCTCCCATCTCGAAGGCCATCGTGTGCCTGCCGGTCTTCCCGACGTTGTCGATGTCCTGCATCCTGATACAGGGTTGTGAGACGACGAGCGGGTTCGCCGGCGGGGGAGACTGCCCCGACGTGACGTGGGGCTGGAAGTCATAGATCGACGCGTTCGTGAGCATGACGTCGTCCCGCCAGCGATTCGCAGCGACCGGATAGGGATCGATACGTTCGTGGTCACGTTCTTCGAAAAACGAGAGGAACATCTCGCGAGCGTCCTCCAGGGAGAGTTCCTCAGCGAACCCGGGGTCGTCGATGAAGCCGTACTCCGCACACGGTGGCTCGCCGCAGGTCTCCTGCTGGGGATTGAGCGTCCAGAAGTGGTCGCCACACGACGGACACTCCTGGCGTGAGAAGCCCTCTCGCTCGAAATAGTCGAGACGATACTCCTCGGCGAGGTCGCTCATAGTGGAGCTACATGGCGCGTCTCCGGCAAAAAGGGTTCCGGGTGCGGATTCGGGAGAGGGCGACGGTATCGTCTCAGCGTCGGATGGAGCACGTACGTCCGCCGTCTGTAAAGAGTTAACCCCGTCGGGTGGAAAACTCCGGACAACTGATGGCCGAAGATGTCAAGCCCACCCGGAAGAACCTGATGCAGATCGAAGAGCGTATCGAGCTCTCCGAGCAGGGCCACGACACGCTCGAGCAAAAGCGTGACAAGCTCA
>CAZEDI010000006.1:34394-53890 GCA_964510865.1 uncultured Halobacteriales archaeon | reverse complement strand
GTTGTTCGCCCCCGGAGAGCTGGTGAGGATACCGATTCGTGTAGTCTTCCGGGGGAGACATTCCGACGACTTCGAGGAGACTATGGATACGACGCTCGCGCTCGTCTCGATCCATGTCCCGCCACTTCGTGAGTGGTTTCTGGAGTGTCGAAATGACGCGTTTGTTCGGATTGAGGGAACTCCCAGGATCCTGGTGGATGATCTGTAGCGCCTTCCGGATATCCTGAAACTCGATGGTATCCTCGTCGGTCGATCCCAGCAACTTCTCGAGTCTCGATTTGCGATCGAACGCTTCCCAGACGTCTTCACCACGATAGCTGACCTGCCCATCTGTCGGCCGCTGGAGTGCGATAGCCGCCTTGCCGAGCGTCGTTTTTCCACAACCGGACTCCCCAACTAACGCCACCACGTCGTTTTCGTTGATGGTGAGGTTTACGCCGTCGACCGCATGAACAGTATCAGTTTTTCGCGAAAGTACTGATCCAGCGCTCTGTTCAAAATGGATCGTTATATCCTCCATTGAGAGGAGTGGCGCTCCTTCACTGGCAGTGGACGAGGGCGTGCCAGGTGTCTCATCTGCCGCCTCTTCGGATGAAGTGTAGGCGCCGAGAGTGAGCGCATCTTGTACCTCGTCCCAGTAGTGACATGCCGAAAACTGCTCCTCAGATGCGTCATAGAGGTGCGGATCCTCCTCCCTGCACCGCTCCGTGGCCATCGGACAACGGGGGTGGAACGAACAGCCCGACGGCACGTTGACCGGGTCCGGACTTGATCCCTGGACGGATTCCATTTCGTGCAGTGGTGCGTCCAGATTCGGCGTCGAATGTAACAGCATATTCGTATACGGGTGTTTCGATTCCTCGAGGATTTTCTCCGTCGGGCCAATTTCGGCCATCTGGAACGCATACATGACGGCGAGACGATCGGAGAGTTCGGCTACCAGCGGGAGATCGTGAGTGATGAAGATGATCGTGAGATCGTATCGTTCCTGCAAGTTCTTGAGGAGGTCGAGAATCGACCGTTGCATCAAGAGATCGAGTGCAGCGGTCGGTTCGTCCATGACGACGACCTCGGGTTCGAGGATGAGACTCAGAGCGATGAGGGCACGCTGGCGCATGCCCCCGCTCAATTCGTGAGGGTATGCATCCAACGTTCGGCTTGGGTTCAAATAGAGATCAGACAGGAGTTGACGGGCTCGTTGCATTCCCTCCTGTAAATCATATCCGTGGTTCTCGAGCGTTTCTTCGAAGTGCCGCCGGATCGACATCGTCGGATTGAACGAGCTAAGCGCGCTCTGGGTGACGAGGGAGATCTCTTCCCATCGAAGCTGTCGAAGCCCCTCGTTCGTCTGATCGAGAATGTCGATCGCCCGTCCGTCTTTCGGGTGATATCGGATGGACCCCTCCAGATAGCCATCTCCGGGAACGGCGTCGAGTATCGCATTTGCGAGCATGGTTTTCCCGCTGCCGCTCTCTCCGACGATACCCAGAATTTCATCCCGGCGAACGTCGAGATCGATAGTATCGAGCACCCGAGAGACCCCCCGTTCTAAGTCAAAGGAAACAGACGTATCTCTGATCTCTAAAATGGTGTCCTCCTGGGTGCTTCGCTCATCGGAAGTCTTCAATTCTGCCGAACCCATTAGTCAGTCACCCCGTCAAACATTGGCACAGATTTGGATTAGCCCAATAACTAATAAAGCCACCGGCTCCCCTTTTACTCTCAAGTAGCCATGTAAGCTAGATTGAGTCAGTGTCGAGTAACGGGTGATCGTCCTGCGTGGTGTGTGTTCAGTCCAACCGGTGAGAGGAACACTGTTCCGCGTGATCGCCTCCTTCCATCGAACGGCCGTTCCCCAGTGTGACGTTACACCGGTACTGTTGGTACTCCAGGGTCGTATTCGAGCGGTTCCGTGGCAGGACTTATTCCTGATAGATCGGCAAGAACTGGCTTGCATACAAGGGGATCACGCCAAAGACGACGAGGACGCCGGTGAGGAGCATGGTCCACGCGACAGTGATCGCGGCGAGTTCTGGGTATCCGAGGACACTCAGCGTTGCGGTGACACCCCCCATGACGAGGATGAAGCTGAACAGAAACGAAATCGCCGGGTGATCCGAGACGAGTCCTCGGATGGCAAACCCCTCTTCGGATTGATCAGACCCTGACTCATACGCCATGATATAGATCAACGTCGCCATGCACCCCATTATAGATTTCGTTCGGTTCCAGCCATATGCGGATGAACTTTGGACGAGTTTCACAGTGGGATGGCAGGAACCGCCACATACCTGGGCTGACGATCAGTCGACAACTACGCTCGTTACTCGGTGATCGAGAAATCGTAGGTGCCAGCACTGACCTCGACGACGAGGCGATCGCCATCTCGCTCGACGGCTTGTATTCCGTCACTGGCCTCATCCGCTGGAGTTCCGGATTCCGTCACCGTGGCATCCGCTGCGTCCGGAAGAATGAGCGAGGCCTGTCCATTCCACGGGATGGTTACCATAAGATCGTAACCCGTACCGTCGCGTTCCCAGCTGACAGCCAGGTTCCCGTTCCGCGTTTCGAAACTCGCGTCGACCCACTCGAGGTCATCGACGATCGACGGAGAAATAGTAACGTGTTCAGTCACTGGCTGATCGCCGAGGTGAATCCCCGCTAGCACCTCGTAGAAGAACTCGGAGATGTGCGTGAACGGTGAGTGATTCAGCGAGTTCATCCCGGAGCCGACACTCTCGTCTGAATTCCAGCGCTCCCACATCGTCGTTGCCCCGTTGCGAGCCATGTAGACCCAGCCTGGCTGTTCAGGTTGACTCACGACAGTATACGCGAGCTCGGCATAGCCGTGATCAGCGAGCGTGTGGATCAGTGGTCGCGTCCCGAGAAAGCCGGTCTGGAGTTTCCCGCCATCCGCGCGTACTTTCTCGGCAAGGTTTTCGGCGACGCGGTCGACTGCGTGTTCCGGAACGAGGCCGAGAAACAGCGGCACCGAATACGACGACTGGGTGCCAGGTCCGTACATGCCAGCATCCTCATCGAAGAACGTGTCGTTGAATGCATCCGCAATCGTCGCTGCACGCTCGCGGTAGGTCTCGGCATCCCGTCCGACGTCCAGAACGTTGGCGATTTTTGCGAAGGTATCGGTCACCTGGTAGAGGAACGCTGTGTTGAACAAGTCGTGAGGGAGGCCCACTCGGCCGTCAATGTTTTCGAATGCCAACCAGTCGCCATACTTACCATACTCGTCGGAGATGATACCATCCTCGGTAACGGAGTACCAGTAGTCGACGTAGTCACGCATTCCTTCGTACTGATCGCGGAGTACTCGCTCGTCGCCGTCATGCTGGTAGAGGTACCACGGGATCATCACCCGCGTGATCGACCACGTCGGGTCGGCTGGATCCTCTGAGCCTTTGTCCGGAATGACGTCCGTGACAAAGCCCATTTCGGAGGCAACATCGTCGTGGTCACGAGCCCACTTTTCCTCGAAGCGCACCGCATCGAAGTTGAACAGGAGCGATCGAGTGGAGATCTGCGCATCTCCCGTCCATCCGAACCGCTCGTCGCGCTGGGGGCAGTCTTCCGGGATCGAGTGGGTGTTGCCCCTGAGACCCCAGACAGCGTTGTGTTGGAGTTGGTTGAGATCGTCGTTGGAACAGGCGAACGATCCTCGACGGCCCATCGCCGTGGTGACGACCTTTGCAGTGACATCGTCGGGGTCAAGTGTGCCCGGATAGCCGGTCACCTGGGCGTAGCGGAAGCCATGATAGGTAAACCGGGGTTCGTAGCGTTCGGTCGTCTCGCCTCGAGCGACGTAGATGTCGGTCGCATCTGCGGTTCGTAAGTCGGTCGTCGAGAGGTCACCGTCCTCAGTAAGGGCTTCGGCATGGCGGAGTACCACTTCATCACCATGCTCAGGATCAGTTATCTCGAGTTCTAGCCACCCCGTGAGGTTCTGTCCGAAATCGAGAATCGGACCGTCTGGATGGTCGAGGGTTTCAGCAACCGCGACGGTGTCGACAATTCCCATCGATTCGATCCGTTCGGGTCGCAGCACGCCCCCGGGTGCGTCTACAGCTCCCGCTTCGATCCAACCCGAGCCATCGAAGCCCGGTTCGTTCCACCCATCCTCTTCCTGTCGAGCGTCGTACCGTTCTCCATCGTAAATGTCGTTCTCGAGGAGTGGACTCGGTGCTGCCTGCCAGTTGTCATCAGTGGTGACGGAACGGGTCGAGCCGTCTTCGAATTCAAGAGAAAGCACCGCGCGTGCTCGGGGTGAGCCGTCGGAGACCCAGTGGGATGCTGATTTCGAGAACCAGCCGCGACCGAGCCAGAGACCGAGAGCATTCTCTCCCTGATCGAGCTCGTCCTCGACGTCGTGGCTCGAATAGAGGACCCGCTTCTCGTAGTCCGTCCAGGCGGGGTCGAGTTGACGAGTCCCGATCCGGTCCCCGTTGACGTAGAGTTCGCCGTACCCGACTGCAGCGACGTGGATTCGGGCCGAGCGAACGGGTTTATCGAGGGTAAACTCGGTTCGGAGCAACGGTGAGGTCGACGCGACTCGTGATTCCAGGTGGTCGTTCACTACATGGTCGCGTCCCCATGTATCGGTCTCGACACTAGACGACGCTTCCACCTCACAGCCACGTGCAAGGTCGTTTTCGTCCGGGTCCTGCACAGTCAGCCCTGCGAGCGCGAAACACTTCCACGCCGTACGGTCCTCGACTTTCCGATCGGCGTCGCTCACGCGGGGATAGGCATCGGTGAGTGGCAGGATCACATCGAGATCTGTCGCGGTGATGCGAACATATCGACCGCTTGCATCGAGGTCATCGTGGATCCGAGCCGATACGTCGCTGGACTCGTCTTCGTCGCTCTCGTCTGTCGATTCGTCGCCAGTTATCGATGCAACCTCCGTCGCGTCGTCGAACGATGGATCATCGGAGATTTCAATACGATATGCCTCCGGGAACCCGAAGCCTGCGAGTGGGTTGGTCCGCCAGGACCTCGTGACAGTCGTCCCATCAGGCGTCCGAACGAGCGTGACCGGGGATGCCGGATGCAGTCCGATGGATGCGATATCCCGGGGTTCCCCGAGGTCAACTTGCACCCATGCTTCGGAGGTAGAATCCGCTCGGTGCCACTGGCTCCGCCACCCATTCGTATCGCCGTCGCCGGGCTGGTGACTAATCCAGTCGCCAGTCCAGTCTTCCGTTCGGAGCGCCGTGACGAATCTCGCTGGGTCGGCCCAGTCCGTTTCCCCCGCATCAGTCCAGACCTTCACCGACCAGTAATACGTTTCATCCGCAGCGAGGGATGGGCCGTCGTAGTCGATGCTCGTGGACGTCGAGGATTGGACGTATTCGCTGTCCCAGAGATCGCCGTCTCCAGATGCGACTGCGTCACGCGACCGACCGACGACGAGTCGATATGCGTCCTGTCGTGCACCCCGTCGATCCGTCTCGATTCGCCACGAAAACCGCGGAGTTGTCGTCGGATCGAGATTCGTCGGCGTCGATTCGTACTCGGTACGGAGATCTGTTGGATGAGATACCGGTCTCACGGTCGTCGACATGATTCGCCCATTTCATATAGGTCGTTGTAACTCTTTGGGTCCCATAAATCAGGCGGCACCTTTATATATCATCCCCATTCGATGGGTGGTATGGTGACAAGCCAGACGATTAGAGAGGCAGCCATCGATAGCAACGTTGACTTCGGGTCCTCGGTCTATCCAGACGAACTCCGCTCGGATGCAGCATACCGTCGGACGCTCAGAGACGAGTTTACCACATGCACGACGGCAGCCGCACTGAAGATGGGGCCACTTCGTCCTGGGCCGGGCGAATTCGATTTCCGTGACGCTGACGCGATAGCCGAATTTGCCGAGACCAACGACATGGGGTTGCGTGGCCACACACTCGTGTGGCATCGACAGCAACCCGACTGGCTGGAACCGTGGTCGCGATCGGATCGGGAAATGCGGGACATTCTCCGCAATCACATTCAGGCGGTTGTCGGTCGGTATCGAGGACGGGTCGATACATGGGACGTCGTCAACGAAGCCATCGCTGACGACTATACGATGCGGGAAACACCCTGGTACGACGCGCTGGGAGAGGAATATCTCGACCGAGCCTTCCAGTGGGCACACGAAATCGATCCGGAGGCAGACCTCTACTACAACGATTACGAGCAGGGAGGTGGTGTTGATAGTATCACCGACAAGATCGACGCAATGTACGATCTCGTCGTCGGTCTCCTCGATCGGGACGTTCCCATCGATGGCGTCGGCTTCCAGTGTCATGCATTCTACCCCGAAAACAGACCAGATCCGGCGGTCATGGAATCGGCGATTCATCGGTTCCAGGATCTCGATCTCGACGTCCAGATCACCGAGGTCGATGTTCCGATCAACGAGGACATGGACCCCGAGGCGGCACTCGATGACCAAGCGGAGTATTACCGGGATTTCGTAACGACATGTCTCGATGCGGGTGTCGAAACGATCGTGATCTGGGGCTTCGCGGACCCCCATTCGTGGCTCGTTCGAAACGGCAACGGCGAAGCACCACTCCCCTTCGATCGCAAGTATCAGGCGAAACCCGCACACGAAGCCATCGTGTCTGCGCTTTCGGATAGGTAATCCCCGGTAAGCCAGGAACGAACCGCCGTTTTCTATCCCGATACCGGGTACACGACCGGGAAATAGTCGTCCCGGGACCGCTGGTTCATGGGGCGTACTGACTCGAAACACACTGACGGTATCAGACAACGACCTGCAGAGGGAAGTCAGCTACCGATCCACAGGGACTGTCTCGTTTTGCGCTGCACTCCGGTAGAGCGCATCGATGACGCGCATATTCCCGACCGTCTCCGCACGCCCGATGGGTGGTTCGACCCCACGGTCAATCGCGTCCGCGAACGCAGTGACCTCTCGTCTGTAGGAATCAACGCCATCAAACTGTTCTGTCTCGTGTTCCCCGTCGATCGAATACGAGAGCGTGACGTCTGAGTCACCGGGATTAAAGACGTTTTCCGCCTCGAGCCACCCGTTCTCCGCTTCGACACGGTAGTACTGGCGATGGGGCGTGTCGAACCCGAACCACAGCTGTGCATGAGCGTCCTGGTATTCGAACTGTGCGGTCATCTGGGTGTCAACGCCGCAGTTCCGGGTATCGAGCGCGTGGGCGCTTACACGCTGGGGTTCTCCGAGGAACCCACGTACGGCACTGACGGGGTAACACCCGACGTCCATCAGACTCCCTCCCGCTAACTCAGGTGAGAGTCGAATGTCGTCTGCGCCCTCACCCATCGAGAACGTGAACGATGTTACGACGTTGCGCACAGTCGAGAGCTCATTCGCGACGATTTCGCGGGCCCGCGCCGTCCGCGGATGGAACTGATACATGAATGCCTCCATTATCGTCACGTCGGCATCCTTGCAGTGCTCGAACACGGCTTCCGCCTCCGCCGCGTCGACAGTCATCGGTTTCTCACAGAGTACATGCAACCCCGCGTCGGCTGCTCGCTTGGTCCACTCACCGTGGAGTGAGTTGGGCAATGGGTTGTACACTGCGTCGATGTCCGCCTCGAGGAGCGCTTCATAGCTGCGGTATACCGCAGGGATATCGACCTCGAGTGACTCCACGAAGCGTTGGGCTCGCCCCACATCTCGCGATGCAAGCGCTTGGACGTCATGATCAGTACTAGCAATCGCAGGGATCACCGAACCGCGGGCGATATCCGCCGTGCCGAGGATTCCGAATCGCATAGTGCGTCTGCGTCTTCCCCTGGCCATGAATTTGCCGGTACTGCTAACCTGTTCCGTTTAGTGTCGTATACATCGCTCTCGATTTTGTGGAGTATGGCTCGATAGCTATCCGAGAATATCTTTGTGACTGGAGACCAGGCACGTGAGACGCTACGGAACCTTCGTGCGATTCACACACCCAAAAGATGGAAAACGTCGGCGGTTACTCGGTCCGTGCAGTCTGCTCGGGGAACCCGCGGAAGGACCATCTGCCACGAATGCCCGTCGAGATCGGATCGTCCTCCGAGGCAGTGTAGTACTTTTCACTCGGACCGGGCCACGTGAAGTGGGTTTCATTGAACCGGTCGAGCTCCAGTCCGGGGAAGAGTGGAATGTTCGGGAGGTGGTAGGCTGCCGCCCAGATGACTTTCTTCCCGACTTCGGCATGCTCTTCTAATCCACTGGTCTGGATTTCCGTTTCGACCGCATCAGCATCGAGCGTCTCCACGGTGTCTCCGTTCATATCACCGATTTCGGGGATGTCGTATAGACCAGGGGGTTGGTGCATCCGCCACGCCCAGGAATTACCCGTGGTACTCAGCATCTGGACCGATTCGATATCCGGCAAGACATTGGCGAAGTAGAAATAACTCGGGACGACACCGTAGTCACTCTCGAAGAGATTGTTGACGAACGTCGTATCGTCCATACTTTGTACCGAGGCATCGACACCGACGCTGTTGAGGTTCGACTCGGCCGTGACGGCGATTTCTGGGTTGGAACTCCAGGTTTGGATATTGAGTTCGAACGGCTCGCCATCCGGTGTCATCCACGTCCCGTTCTCCATCGTGAGACCGCCTTCCTGGAATGCCTCTGCTGCCATGTCTGGCTTCGCACCCGGGCCGTAACTCGGGAGCGCATCCCACAGGTCAGGATAGTACTCCTGGATGTACGCTGGGGCCCCGAAGTGGGTCCGCTCCATCCACGGCATGACCTGTTCGACCCGTTGCCCGAGTAGATTTCGGACCGCCTGCTGATTGTTCAGCGCGTACGCGATACCCTGTCTAATTTTGGCCACGTCTCGGGGGACTGCATTCCCTTCCTCGACACGCAATAGATCGTTGATCCGGCCAGCATAATTAATCTGGAGCGCGCGTCCCTGCTGACCCATCTTGAGTCGAGTCGTTATGTGGTCGGGAATGGAATCGAGATCGACGTTTGCCGGCGGGCCATCGTTCGCGTAATCGATGAGATCCTGATTGAGTCCCTGCTGTTCGACGTTCCCGGAGCCTGTGACCTTCTCAATTCGCGCTCGTGTCCAATTGTTGTTCCACTCCTCACTTTCCGTGAGGAAGTGGCCGGGCACCCGGCGAAGGTCAAGCTGTTGAGGGCTCGCATTCTCGACGTACCACGGACCAGCAGTAATCGCAGTTCCATCAGTCGGCATGCTGTGATTAATGATGGCATCTCGGAGTTCCGTCTTCTCCGACTCGGTGGACGCGTCCTGGTATTCTTTGAAGTTGGAAACCACGGGACCGTTTCGATACGTCCACGACCCACCGTGGGATTCCTCGAGTGGCGGACCCTGATCGACACCCTGGGTGTGAACAGATTCAGACATTTCGAAGACCATCGTCTTGTCATCAGGTGTCGTGACGTTCTCAACCTGCGGTGATTGGATATTGAGGAAATCTTCGTGGTGGTTGATTCTCCAGTTCCACATGATGTCCTCGATGGTGAACTCATCATGGATCTCCGAGCCCTGGTGCCACAGGATGTTGTCTCGGATCTTGAGGATGTATTCGTTGTTGTCCGGATCATAGTACGACTCCTCGAACCCCTCGAGATATTCGTCACTATGAGTCGGGCTCGGACCTGCTCCGTGCATGTGGAACCAGAACGTCCAAGTGTAACTGTATCGTGGGTTGAGCTTGTTTACTTCCTGATTCGAGAGGTCCTCGTCATCGGTGTTATACACTCGGTACACCGTATCCGTCTGCTCAACACCACCTTCCGTATCTGTCGGCGTCGGTGTCGACCCGGGATCGGGTGACCCGTCTACCTCATCTGTGGGCGTTCCGTCACCGGTCTGGTCTCCCCCACATCCCGCGAGTCCGGCCGCCATCGTGGCACCGGCTGCGGTGAGAAACTTCCGTCGTTTCCGGCTTATCTCCGCTGGACTGTTCGCACTGTTGTCAGTACCGGACTGATCACTATCGCGACCCATGGCATAGCCGCCGTAATGGGGAGAAATAAATCTTTCCCCCCACCCTGGATATGCATTCGTTATGATTAAGTTATACACCAGATCTCCAAGCGCTGCTATCCAGAGGCAGCGAAGTAAGCCGATAGGGGCAATACCGGTGAAGATACCCTAGTTTGGATACGGCGTGTGTACACCAGCAGATCCACTGATAGTCCCTATCGAGAACAGTGCGTTACTCGATTACGTGGGGGTGCGATGAATTGGGCACCTTTCCCCCAGTGTCACGCGGCGGCTTGCGTGAGAGACAACGACCCCCCTCACTATCTCGATCCGTCTGCCCCATCGATCAATGAGTGAACGACCTCGAACTCTCGGCCAATAGCACTGATCCCGAAGGGTCGATCGAGGCGGCGGTTGAGACCGAAAACGTCGGTGATCGTACTGGACACGAAATCCTTCAGTGGTATGCACACGACTGACACCCACCGCTCGCTCGCCCGGTCCAGCAGTTGCGAGGATTCACTCGCGTATTCCACGAACCGGGAGAACGTGTTCGTGTCACGCTCGAACTCAGGGCTACACAACTTGCGTTTCTCGATAGGGCCGAGCGACTTGCGGTTAATCCAGGCGAGTACGAACACCGGGTTGGCCGCTTAGCAGCTGACATCCAGGACGCTGATAGATTCACGATCACCGGCGACAAACGGTATCTCGAATCAGCCGAGCAGCGGTGCTTTAGTGAACTAGGAAAGATTCCTGCGGGCAGAAACGCCCCGTCGCCTCGACCGGGACATTTTATACTCCCCGTTTCGATTCCGGGGACGTGCACCTGACCGATATTCGAGCCTACGCGCTTTCCTCACCGATCGAACCACCACAGCAACGCCAGTTTCACGGCGGCGTCCGTCGTCTGCGAAAACGCGATGTCGTCCTTGTCGTGATCGAAACAGCGGACGGATACCAGGGCGTCGCAACAGCCGGTGCGACCAGCTCAGCGATGAAGGAGTACTTCGACGGTGACTCCCACGGGACGTTTGCCGATATCCTCGAAGCAGAAGTCGCAGATGCCCTCGAAGGTGAATCACTCGACGATATCGATGACGCGCACGACACGATCGAGGAATCGAACCTCCCCGCAGAGCTCACCACGAAAGCTATCTCAGCCGTCGACGTCGCACTCTACGACATTCGGGGAAAAGAAGTCGGTGCGCCTGTCTACGAACTGCTTCGTGAGGAATTTGCGAATGCACCCGAGCCGACGCTCGAGTTGCCATTGTATGCAAGTGCGGGGATGTACATGGAGCCGGATGGGTATGCGGAACAAGCTACACTCGTCGAGGACGCGGGGTTTTTCGGGTACAAATACCGCCCAGGAATTGGTCCTGAAGAAGATCTTCGGACGATCGACCTCGTCACTGATTCGGTTGAAGACACGGAAGTTATGCTCGACGCACACACGTGGTGGAAACTCGAGCAGCCCTATGGAGATGACCAAATCACCGAAATCGTGACGTATGCCGACCAGTGTGGTGCCTATTGGATCGAGGAACCCGTCGCCCCAGACGATTATGCAGGATATCGGCGACTTGCCGAGACAGGCGCGACACTCGCAGGCGGCGAGAGCGAGGAGTCTCCTGATGGACTGCGGGCACTCGCGGATACGGGGGCCGTCTCATTCCTCCAAGGCGACGTCCGCCACCACCGTGGGTTCACGGGATGCATCCCAGCAATCGAACGGTGCCGGGGGACAGACATTGAATTCGTTCCTCACAACTTCGGCACCTGGATTGGGTTGCTCGCGAATGCCCACCTCGTCGCAGCGGGTCCCGAGGTCGAGCTGGTAGAGTACCCTATCTTCGAAAACGATCCAATCCTCGATGTCGACGGTGATTCTGGAATGTATCCATTCGACCTGGCATTCGACCTCATCGAAGGCGAGCCGCCAGTCACCGATGGTCACCTCACACTCCCCGATGACCCGGGACTTGGCTTCGATCTGAATCCCGACGTGATAGACCGCTATCCCTACATCGAAGGTCCCTGGACCGAGTTCTCCTATGAGTGATGGAAAGCAGCAATCACGTGGAGCAATCTTCCGACATTCCTGGATCAGCTGGCGACCTACGGTCGGGTCGATCCAATGGCTGACAACAAGAGGAATGCTCGACCGACGGCAGAGTCCTCCCGCCACGAGTCGACGCCTGCTGCCGATTTGGTACAGCACGGTACTAACCAACCGCCTGACACGGTCAACATATTTATATATGGATAGGCCGCACAGGGCTGTATCGACCTCGAAGGAAGTCATTAGCATATGAAGCAAATAGTTCAGACGGGGCCTGAATCCCTGGAAGTACAGGAGGGTGAACGGCCATCGTGCGGACCGGACGAAGTGCTCGTGCGTGTTCACACCGCTGGACTTTGCGGGAGTGACGCGCATGCTTACAGATATGATGGCGGCTACGAATGGATCCCGATCCCCCGGATTATGGGCCACGAATACTCTGGGACGGTAGAAGAGGTCGGGGAGCACGTGACCGCGTTCGAGCCTGGTGACAGGGTCGTCGAGGAGCCGATCCATCACTGTGGTGCGTGTTTTCATTGCAAGAACGGCCAGCAAAATGTCTGCCAAAACGTCTCTATCACTGGTATGCATCGAGACGGCGCGTACGCCGATTATACAGTCGTGGAGCCTCGCCATCTCCACCCGATCCCAGATGACGTTCCGTTGCGTGAGGCGGCAATCACCGAACCGACGAGTATTGCGACTCGAGCCGTACTCAGACGGTCGAACGTCGAACCAGGTAACGAAGTCCTTGTCGAGGGACCAGGGCCTATTGGGGTCCTGACGGCGATGGTTGTGGATTCACTTGGCGCACGCGTTTTGATTTCCGGTCTCGAACAGGATACGTCGTCGCGACTCCCGACCGTCGCAGATCTGGGACTCGACACGATCAACGTCGATGCAGAATCTCTCACGGACGCTGCTGATGCACGAACGGATGGGATCGGCTTTGACGTCGTCTTCGACACCACTGGCCATTATACCGGCGTCGAAACCGCTGCTGATGTGGTCCGCAATGGCGGACAGATCGTCTCCGTCGGCCTCCCCGGCGAACCCAGTGAGCTATTCATGACGTCTATTGTACGTGGGGAAGTCGACCTCAATTCCTCGTATGGGTCAAAGTGGTCAGACTTCGAGCAGGCCCTCCGCTTGATGGAAGACGGCGCGATTGTCGCCGAGACGATCATGGACACCTCGTACTCCACGGATGACCCGGCAGCCGCATTCGAGGCATTCCTCTATTCCGAAGTTATCAAACCCGTCTTCTCCTTCGACGGTGTGTAACCCGTCTCTACACCTTCTACGTGTTCGACGGAAGCGCGTAGGCTACCTTACCATCGAACGATAGTTCGATCAGGCATCCTCCTTCCGGGCGTTTGGACCCTGGTGACATACACCGTCCGCTATTATCGGAAGTAGTCGTCAGTTGACAGTGTCTACGTGGAGCGGTGGGCTTCTTCGACCTCCGACTGGCTCATGGGACAGCAGTCCTCCCGGTATGACGTGAAGGCCAAAATGAGAATTCACGAGGGCACAGTAGAGGTGCAAGGGTCGTCTAGCTACCCTGAGTTCATCAGGACCGCAGATCACGATAGACCTCGAGCTGGTAACGTCGTCGGTGTAGTCACGAGGTACACGCAGGGGGAGTCCTATTTCCGATAGAGCCGTCACGTGGACACGACGGGATTCTCGAGGGTGCCGATTCCCTCGATCTCCGCTTCGCAGACGTCACCCGGTTCGAGGAGGTCAACAGGTTCACGGAAGATCCCGACACCGCCAGGCGTACCCGTCGAAATCACGTCGCCCGGGCGGAGCGTCATACTCTGGCTGATGTAGGAGACAAGCTCGTGAATATCGAAGATGAACTGTTCGGTGTTCGACGACTGTTTCGTGTTCCCGTTGACGTGAAGGGCGACGTCGACAGTGTTTGGATCATACGCATCGTCAACTACGAGCGTTGGCCCCATGGGGGAAAACGAATCATAGCTCTTCCCACGGAAGAACTGGCCGTCGTCGAACTGGGCTCGTCGGCCACTGACGTCGTTGAGGATCGTATATCCCGCCACGTACTCGTTGACTGTTTCCGGGGAAAGATCCCTGCCCTGCCTGCCAATCACCACAGCAAGTTCGACTTCGTAATCGACTTGTTCGTCATTGCCAGGATGAATGATCGGGTCGCCAGGATTGGTGACCGTCGTCGGTGCTTTGGAGAACAAGAGTGGAACATCAGGTATGTCCTGGTCCTGTTCTTCGGCGTGATCGCGGTAGTTCAACCCAGCACAGACGATCTTCCCGGGGACCGGCACGGGGGACAGGACGGATACCTCGGAGAGTGGGCGACGCGAAAGTGATCCATTCTCCACACGGTGCCGGACATCCGCCACATAACTCGCGTTTGTGAAGTCCTCGTACGTCGGCTCCCCGGTCGGGAGATCACCGATAGAGAGGACGCTATCATCGAGTTTGACACCCCAGGTCGGTCCACTTCCCGCAGTATAGCGGAGGAATTGCATCGACCGTGAGGGAGAGCCATGCAGCAATAAAGCTTGAGAAACGTCCCTCTCCCGATTGTCGAGAATGCCGTAGGCATATCCTGGAGTCCTGTCCGGGATGGCTCAAAGTCGAATATCGGGTTGCGACACATCGTGGGCCCTGACCATCTCGTCTCTAGCATTAGTTGTGAAGCCGACCAGAGAAAAGAGCAACCATTTCCGATATTGTCGGAAGGTGACTCGAGCACGAGGTGCCGACGACCTGAACGCGACATGACGGTAGTTGCTGTTTCAGTAGGCGAGTGAACAATCACCTCATTGCCTCGATTAGGGAGAAACAGTTCCGATATCCGTACAATCAGGAATACGTCAAGTTGACTTCGATGACATTCGCACTCTTGCGGATCCGCTCGGGCATTTCGTCGGTGTACAGATCTCCTCGCATCCGACTCTTCGGTCCGGAGACGCTTACCCCAGCGATAGCGTGACCGTCTTCGTTCGTGATCGGGGCTGCGATACAGCGCATTCCTTTGACGCGTTCTTCATCGTCGTGCGCGTATCCCCGCTCCTGCACTTGCTCGAGTTCGTCAAACAGCGTCTTCCGATCGGTAATCGTATTCGCCGTAACATCTGGCAAGCCGTGGCGATCGAGAATGTCCTCTACATCTGAGCGGGGCCGAAAGGCCATGATGGCTTTTCCCAGTGACGTAGTCTGGAGGGGGACCCGCATCCCAACATGGGTGTCGAGACGGACTGCGTCGGATCCACGTGCTTTGTACAGGAAGACACCAAGACCATGCTCCTCGATCATGAGGTTGGCATGTTCCCCGGTTTCCTCTGCCAAGTCGTCCACCTCGGGGCGAGCGATTTCATACACCTTCTGTCTCGAACGTGCTTGTTCCCCCAACTCCAGGAACCGAGTGCCGACGTGGTAGACGTCATTCTCCTTGACGAGGTATCGCTCCTCCTCGAGCGTTCGTAGGTGATCATGAATCGTGCTCGTCGGCATATCGAGTTCTCGAGCCACTTCTGACACACCCGCCCCCTGGCGTCGTCGTAACACCTCAACGATCTCCAGAGAGATCCTCGCTGCCTTGATGGGAACCGTTGACATGCCTCTTGCTTAGCGGACCGGTGCCAAGAACCTTTCCGTTATTATCGGATGTATTGGAGCCATCTCGAACCCGAGCAGAGAGATTAACAAGATGACGTACTATATTCATCGAAGCCACTCAATGCCTATCATCAACGTCGAAGGAGTGTTTCTCAACACAAATTGACGTGAAAGTACTCCAGAGACCGAGACGAGCAGGGTCCTCCGTGGAATATCAGGATCATTGCAGTTCATCGTCCCTCGACGACCGATCAATCGAAATGCCATGCTTCCGATATGGTCGGATATATCACCGTGCCAACGCCTCGGTTACTGGTGACCAAACTGTTTTCACCGTCCCTATCCTCTACGATGACAGAATGACCAGAGGACCGGATCCCAAGGTCGTCCGTCTGATCGACAGTTACGGGCTCAACGGCCTCGGTGATGAACTCGAACGCCGATGGACCGATAGTGAAGAGCGGGCGAGCCTCCGGGAACTCGCCCATGACGTGAATATCCGGCTTTTGGAGCACGCACTCGATGATGCCGATGTGACGCTTCTCGAGGGTGAACTCGAGAATCTCTATCATCTCCTGACAGACGATGAGGTCAGTCGCGGTGCCCGATCCGAAGCCCGTAGTCGTCTCGAGCGCGATGGGATTGACGTGGACGACCTCCGTGCCGACTTCGTCTCTCGCCAAGCGCTTCATACGTATCTTACCAAACACCGGGAGGCTAGTCCACCGGATAGCTCTTCGACGGAACGCGATCATCGTGAACGACGTATCCAATCTATCCAACGGCTCCGTTCACGGCTCGAAGTCGTTACCCGATCCATTCTTACTGACCTCGTCACTGCTGATCGACTTACCCTCGGAGATTTCAGCGTTGTCGTCTCTGTCCGTGTTCATTGTGCTGATTGTGACACACAAACGCCGGTCGAATCGCTCCTCGAACGGGGTGGTTGTGACTGCGAACCATCTCGATAGCACGTATCGATCCTCAGCCGTAGACTCGATTGCTATGACAACCCTATCCCCGTCATATTATATCGATAGATCGTCGGTTGTGAGCGTATAGTGCGTAACTGGCGTGCTCTCACGAATATCGTACCAGATCGGTGAATACTCTCATTGATATCAAACATGTGACGCAAATACCGTACACCCATCCAGGGATGAGGCCACCAAGCCTGCACAGCAAACCCCGACAGGAACGGTATCCTTAGGGACCTGCTATTCCAGTGGCGAGTGTATGACAAAGGTATTTTTGTCACGGGTATTATTCAAGAGAGTGTGATGAGGTATCGAAATTGGAGGAAAGCAGACAGTTCCGAGAAGAGAGCTGTGGGCTTTCCATCTGTCCTGACCGCTGAGGCGTGGGATTTATATCTCCCCCCAGTGCATCGTCGTGTATATGAGTCAAGCAGAGGTGGAAGAACGTGTCGTCGAATTACATGTCGAAAATATCGGTGGGATTGATGAAACAACCGTCGAACTCGCCCCTGGTGTGACTATCCTCACTGGCCGCAACGCGACGAATCGCACGTCCCTCCTCCAAGCGCTGATGGCTGGACTTGGCAGCGAACGCGTTGCACTGAAAGCCGATGCTGAGAAAGGTCGTGTCGATCTCACCGTCGATGATACCACCTATACACGAATCATCCGTCGACAGAACGGGACGATTGTTACTGAAGGTGACCCGTATCTCGAGGATGCGACACTCGCCGACCTTTTCGCTTTTCTCCTCGAATCCAATGATGCACGCCGTGCCGTTGCTCGGGGTGACGACCTCCGGGATATTATCATGGGCCCGATCGATACTGCCGACATTAAATCACAAATTTCCGATCTCCAGAACCAACGTGATCACATCGATCAGGAGATTGACGCGATCAACGAGTTACAACAGCAGTTGCCGACGCTCGAAGATCGAAAGGGCAGTCTCAGTAACGACATCGAGGAGAAGCAACAGGAGCTCTCGGAGATCAAGGCCGATATCGATGAGAAGGACGCCGAAATCGAATCCCAAATCGAGGAAAAAGAGGAGTTAGAGGACAAATTAGACGAGTTGAGTGCTGTGCAGAGCGAGCTAGAAGATGTCCGTCATCAGCTCGACATGACCCGTGATAGCCGTGATGCGTTCGAAGAGGAACGCACCGAGGTCGAGGCGGACCTCGAAGACTACACTGCGGTGCCCGAGGGCAAGATCGAAGACCTCGACACTGAAATCTCCCGCCTTCGCTCACGGCGAAACCACCTTGATGACACAATCGACCAACTCCAGACGGTCATCCAATTCAATCAAAACCTCCTCGATGGCGATCTCAATCCATTTGCCGATCTCCTGGAGGGGAGTGCAGGCGACGAGGACTCACAGGCTGTCACCGATCAGCTCATCGAAGACGATGAAGACCTTACCTGCTGGACCTGCGGGAGCGACATCACGGCGTCTCAGATCGAGCAGATGCTCGACCGGTTTCGGGAGTTGCGTGATCAACACTTAGATGAACGCGCTGCTATCGACGGTGAAATCAGCGAACTCCGTGCCGACCAAAGCGAACTAGAGGAACGTCAGCGTCAACGCGAACAACTCAGGTCGCGTCTCGAGCAAATCGACGATGAACTCACTGTGCGGGATGAACGCCTCGACGACCTCGAAGATCGCCGCGAGGACCTCCTCGAACAGACCGAACAGCTCGAAACCGCGGTCGAATCTCTCCGTTCTGACGGTGACCGGAGCGATCTCATTGATCTACACAAGGAGGCCAATCAGCTCGAGGTCGAAATCAGCCGTCTCGAAACAGATCGCGAGGACGTCGTTCAAGAGATTGATCGCATCGAGGAGCGACTCACGGACCGCAATCAGCTAGAAACCCAACGCACGAACCTCCAGAGCGAGATAGACGACCTTCGGACCAAGATCGATCGGATCGAGCAATCCGCGATCCAGGAGTTCAATGAACACATGGATACGATCCTGGATGTCCTCGAATACGAAAACATCGAACGGATCTGGCTGGAACGGACTGAACGCCAAGAACACCAGAGTCGTCCGAGCACGTCGTCCGCGTACTTTGAAATGCACGTCATCCGGAGTACCGAAGACGGCACCGTCTACGAAGATCAAATCGATCACCTTTCCGAGAGTGAACGTGAGGTGACCGGACTCATATTCGGGCTCGCAGGATATCTCGCACACAATCTCCATGAAGAGCTTCCGTTCATGCTAATCGATTCTGTTGAGTCGATCGATCCAACACGTCTCGCCGATCTCATCACCTACTTTACTGCGTATCCCCAGTACCTCGTCGCGGCCCTCCTCGAGGACGATGCTGAAACGTTGGATGATCAGTACCAGCGAGTCAGCAATATCTAACTGCGGGATAAACTTCTTCGCCCACCCCCATCCATACGGGATGACCACTCGGTTGATGTCGAGTCGTATCGAAACACGTGATCTCGGATTCCACCTCGTTACCACGGGTGCGCATGACTATCGATAGTGGCGAAGATGTGTGTACTATGTCTACGTATTGGTCATAAGTAATTACTCGTTTATAGTACGAAGATCAGTTCGTGGTTCAGATGCGTGTGAAGACGTTCGTTTCGGTATTTTGAAATATATCGATAACTGCGTCTCGGCTCGTCCCCATCCTCAATTCCAAGGAATTCGGAGGATAGTTGACTCCTCACCAAATTGGTGAACACTATTACGAACAAGTTCTATTATAGATTTGTAACGATAATATAATGGTTGTATGTTGATAGGAGACCATGCCGACTTGCACATGAATTGTATCATTATATGCCCGTATTTTGTCCGATGAGGGGAATCTATCGCACGAACATGATAGAAACACAATACAATATCCTATTTGC
>CAZEDI010000006.1:30594-34384 GCA_964510865.1 uncultured Halobacteriales archaeon | reverse complement strand
AAAGACGGTGTGGCGATCCACGGATGTCGCTCTTCGAAGAAGGCGTGGAGAACCGTAATTCGATTGACTGGGTAGAAGCGGCTTTCATACGGTAAACGCTAGTCTCAGACTTCGTATGGTTGGAGGGACAATATCTCGATCAAGTGCCCGTATGGTTAATATTTGAACTGTCTTGATTGGCCCGATTCGTCCGTCCTCAGCACTTGCCTCCAGTCGAATTAGACTGTATAACCGGGGATGATCAATTGAATCGTCTTTATCGAGTAATTTATTCTAACGGTAAATCGGGCACAAGTGAGGCGTTCCGGTCCTACAGCTCTGAATGACAACACCACGTCACGGACGTCGGTCTTCGCCTGTCGAAGCTTCCTCCCGATCCTTCAAGTGCAAACCGGACGACAAGAGATCCATGCGCAATTACACGATCATGAGTGTATGGGGAATCCCGATTCGAATCAATATCTCGCTTATTGTCTTCCTTCCTGTCCTCGCATGGCTCATCGGCAGTGGCGAACAGATTCCACTGTATGCCGGATATATCGAGGATCTCGTCGGGACGTCCCTCCGTAATGCGCCATTGATGACCGGGAATACCCCATGGCTCATCGGTGGTCTGGCGGCTATCGGTCTCTTCGTAAGCGTGACAGTGCACGAGCTCGGTCACTCGTGGATGGCCCTCCGGTACGGAATAGAAATCGAATCGATCACCCTCTGGATTTTTGGGGGGATTGCAAGCCTCGCCCAAATGCCGAAAGAGTGGAATCGTGAACTCTGGATCGCCCTAGCTGGTCCTGCGGTAAGCGTTCTCCTCGCTGTAGCCTTCTACGGTATCGCCCTCACGATTCCTGCCTCCCAGCCCGTGGTCCTATTTGTCGTCGGCTGGCTTGCAATTACGAACGTCGCACTCACTGCCTTCAATCTGCTTCCCGCCTTCCCGATGGACGGAGGCCGTGTCCTCCGAGCGCTCCTTGCTCGAACCCAACCATACGCGGTTGCGACCCGCCGTGCTGCCAAGGTCGGACGATGGTTCGCCATCGTTTTTGCGGTCATCGGGATTCTCTCACTCCAGATCATCCTCGTTCTCGTCGCGTTGTTCATCTATGGTGCCGCTGCCTCTGAATCGCGGATGGTGCTCCTCGATGAACTCCTCGAGGGAGTAACAGTCGCAGATATTGGGGGTGACTCGATAGACGCAGTCGAGGCTGACGCCTCTATCGCGCAGCTTCTCGACCGCATGACGCGCGAGCGTCGAACGGCCTTCCCCGTGACACAGGATGGGGATGTTGTCGGTATTGTCTCACTCGGGGATCTCAAAGGACAGCGAGGGGATCGGGAGACGACTACGGTCCGGTCCGTTATGCGAGGAGACATTCCACGCGTCGAACTGTTCGGTGATGCCTTCGACACGCTCGCACTCATTGGCCAATCGGGGGCAACCCACGCATTAATCGTCGATGGGGGACGGGTTGTAGGCGTTCTCTCCCAGGAGGACTTCGCCCGGGCGATCGATCTCCAGAAGAACGTCCAGGCGGGCCTCCCAGCGCCATGACGATACGGGCTCGGTAACGGGGTTCTATGATTCCTGTTCCCGTCTACTTCGTCGGTATTTGATCAGCCGTCTCCCGAACACCAGGAGAAAGCTGAATGCAACTACGATGAACAGTATCCGGCGGAAGGGTCTAATGGTACCGACCTCCGGGAGCGCCTGCCAGGCGGGGATTTCGAAACGCGAGAGGAGTTTGAGGGTCGTGACAACGAACAGAACAACCGGAATCGCGTATTTCAACACGGGGACGAGACTGGTCGTACCAAGCTGATTCCGGAGCGTTTCGTGGTCCTGAAACCACGTGAAGACGACGGCGATCAAGAACGCAGTGACGGGGAGTGCGAGGGTGCCAACGGTCTCGTCCATCCAGTCCAGCACGAGTACCCCACCGAAGGAAAGCTCGAGTGCACTATAGCTGAGTGCCGAGGGCAGCCCGATGCCGAAGATTATCGCGGTGAGCACCGGCGCAATCTGACGTCGTGATCGACCCGTTGTCCGTGTGAGTGCCGCGACACCGACTTCGAGTAACGACACAGCGGACGAGAGGGCTGCCAAGAAGAGGAG
The DNA here is from genome assembly GCA_964510865.1 of uncultured Halobacteriales archaeon. Classification (GTDB taxonomy): domain Archaea; phylum Halobacteriota; class Halobacteria; order Halobacteriales; family Hikarchaeaceae; genus CAZEDI01. The sequence continues at coordinate 32,274 of CAZEDI010000006.1, read as the reverse complement.
TCCGAAGAACGCGATAGCGATCACGATACCGAAGCGCATTACCTCGAACGCTGCAGGGAGCGTCGAGAACGCGAGCTCCGTTCCAAGCGATGGGTTGAGCTCCTGGAAGCTGAAGACGATCGGGAAGATAACCAGCCCCGCGACGATCGCTACACCGATATCAGCGAGTGTGATCAGGAGAGAGGACCGAACGATATCTACCTCTTCTTGGAGGTAACTCCCGTAGGTGAGCATGATACCCTGGCCGACCGAGAGTGAGAAGAATACCTGGCCGAACGCAGCACTCCAGACGAACGGATCTGCGAGGACTCCGAGGTCTGGGGTGAAGAGAAATTCGACGCCTCGGGCGAATCCACCGAGGGTCGTTGCGTAGGCGGCCAATCCCACTAACACGACGAATACTGCGGGCATTACCACCTTCGCCATGGGTTCGATCCCGGATCGGACCCCCACTGTGACAATACCGCCTGTGAGCACCGTCGTGATTCCGAACGCGAGGAGGGGCCAATACGTATCCGTATATCCCTGGAAGGTCAGATCGATCCCGCTTGCCGCCCCGACGAAGAACGACATCACCCACCCGGTGAGCACCAGGTAATAACTGAGGATGAGGAGAACGGATCCGGTGACGAGCCACCCGAGTATCTCGAAACGACGATCGACCGATCGAAATGCCGTGACGACATCGGTGCGATAGTCCCGTCCGACGGAGAGTTCGAGTACCAGGAGCGGCAACGCAAAGACGAAGGCGGCGAGGAGGTAGGGGATGAGATACGCGCCACCTCCGTTCTGACCGACAACTGTTGAGAACCGCCAGATGTTGCCCAGTCCTACCGCTGCACCGATGGCCGCAAGGACGAACCCGCCCCGCGACGACCAGCGCTCCATAGATCGGCGTCTCACTCGCAGTAGTTCAATTGTCCGGTTGTCACTCCCAGCCCTTATTGCTGAATGCGCCGTATTTCGCCTGTGCAAGGAGGCGAGTCGATCCTTGCTGCACCTCTCGCGAGCCCGGTCATCCGCCTGGTCCTCGCGGCAGCACTCGGGATGTTCCTCGGTTTGGAGCGCGAGTGGCAACAGAAATCGGCGGGCATCCGCACGTTCTCGTTGATTAGCCTTCTCGGCGCAGTGTTCACCCTCCTCGATCGGGACATTCTTCTCGCGATCGGTGGTCTTCTCGTCATTGTCCAGGGGATCCTGCTCGCCCTCCAGGGTCTTCGAGACGAGTCCGGGCTCGCCCTCACGACGTCTGTATCAATGCTCGTCGCATACGGGGTCGGTGCGCTCGTTGCAGCCGGTATCGTCCTCGAAGGCGTTGTCGTCGCTGTCATTTCGTCCCTTCTGCTGGTTCTCCGGCGCGAACTCCACGGTTTCGCCGGCGGACTGTCCAGGAGCGAACTCCGGTCGGCCGTCGAGTTCTCGATCCTCGCCTTCGTCGTCTACCCACTTCTCCCGACCCGGGAAACGCTCGTCATCGGCGACATCTCAATCGGTATCGACCCCCCAGTGATATGGCTCATGGTAGTGACTGTCGCCGGGATCGGTATCGTCAACTACGCGGTCGTCAACGCCTATGGCGGCCGTGGGATCGCCGTGACGGGATTTTTCGGTGGGCTCGTCTCTTCCACCGGCGTCGTCGGTGCCGTCATCGACCACGTGAACCAGCGACCGGCGGCTGCG
>CAZEDI010000006.1:0-30584 GCA_964510865.1 uncultured Halobacteriales archaeon | reverse complement strand
GTGATCCGCGTCGATCCCCGCCGGAGACCGGAGCCAGCGACCGGCGGCTGCGACCTACGCCGTAGCAGCCATTTTACTCGCTGACGCAGCGATGGCGATCAGGAACCTCGCCATCGCCGTCGCGTTTACCTCGCCCGATCGCCCGCTCCTGTCCGTGATTCCACCGCTCGCTGCCGTCGCGCTCGCCGCACTGGTTGTGGCAGCAACACGATCCGACTGGTCGCGCGAATTCGATGTCGAGCTCGAAAGCCCATTCTCGCTGCGCTATGCTCTCGGGTTCGGGGCACTCTTTCTCCTCGTCGTGGTCGTCGGGGGGCTCGCCGAAGCTGAATTCGGGTCGACCGGCTTTTACGTGACAGTGGCGCTTTCAGGGCTCGTATCGAGCGCAGGTGCGACGACGTCTGCAGTCGTGCTCTACCGAGGAGATGCCATCTCGGCGTCGGGTGCCTCGATGGGGATTCTATTTGCGACCGCCGCGAGCATCGCGGTCAAAGCGGGGTTGACGCTCCTCGCACAGGATCGGCTGTTTGCTCTCCGGGTCGTGGGCTGGAGCGCCATAATCTCCATAATCGGACTAGCCGTGGCCGTGTTACTCGCCTGAATGACTACCGCCGCTTGATATCAAAGCTCTTTGAGTCCGGCGACATCTGCTGGAGGAGTTCCTTCATCTGGTCCTCGTCGATCCGGTCACCCAGCCGTCCGCTCTGTGCGAGCGCGACCATCTGCTGCTCGACACTCTCGGCGAACTGGGGCTTCGACATGCGTACTGTATTGAGCCGTTGGCGGGCACCATCCGTGAGATATTGTCGGAGGATAGCCTGCTTCTGGGCTTCTGCTTGCTGCTGGGCTTCCTCCTGTGCCTCTTGGTCGCCTTCGTGCTGCTGTTGCTCCTTGAGTTCTTCTAGTCGCTCTTCCCGGAGCTCATCGAGTTCGTCGTCGGGTTCACTCATGGAGACGACTTCCCGTTCGCCCATCAAAACGGTTGCGGAGCCGGGAACGCGAGGCGACCTAGGCGTATCGTTCGAGCTCGGGGCGATCCAGATCCTCGAGCACTTCGCCTGCCGTGGTGTCGAGGAGGCTCCTACCGTCTGCACTGATCACACGACCTTCGTCGTCGGGTGGCCGCTCGATCAGACCAGCTTCCTCGAGATCCTGGAGAATCGTTCGGATCACGTTCTGGCTGCCGTCAGCGCGGTGTGACGGGGCGACTTTGTATCGGGTCGATCCCTGCTTCGAGCCGCCGTAGACAGTGCTCAGTCGTTCAACGCCGACCGGGCCATCAACGGCGACACGTCGGAGTAAGCTCGCAGCACGGCGGTACCAGAAATCCTCTTGTTCTGGTGGGAACTCGCGATCCGCACCCGACTTCACGAATGGCGCCCACGAGGGCTCGTCGAGACGCTCCGCCAGTTCCACGGCGACCGCCTCATTGAGATCTTCGGCGGGTACGTCGTAGAGAGTTGCCATGGCGATTCGTTCCCCGTCAGGTCGTTTAAACGCGTCGTTTCGGGGTCCACTCTCCAGCAGGAGCCCGTCTATAGACCCCGTCTCACTCGTGGTACTCGCCACGACCGGGACCCTTTTTCCGGTGCCTCCCGATCCCGGGGCATGGACGAACGTGCGGCCCTCAGGATGCTCGCTACTGAGCTGCCGGCAGTGGGAGATGATGCCGCAATCGTGGACGGTCTCGTGCTCACGACCGATATGCTCCATGAGACCACTGACTTTCCGCCCGGGACAACCAGGTATACAGCCGGCTGGCGAGCCGTGGGCGCGTCGCTCTCCGATGTCGCTGCAATGGGAGCTGAAGCCGTCGCTGCCGTTGCGGTCTATGGGGCGCCGACCTTCGATAGTGATGAGATCCGTGACTTCGTCCACGGAGCGAGCGACGTCTGTGACCTCGTCGATGCCGCGTATGTCGGGGGTGACCTCGACGATCACACGGAATTCACGGTCGCTACGACTGCCATCGGACGGTGTGACGATCCTCCGGGTCGGGGGGGTGCCAGCGTCGGCGAACGTGTCTGCGTCACCGGGACGCTCGGGCGAACGGGCGCAGCACTCCGCCTGTTTGAACGCGGGGATGTCGAGCGGGCGAACGAACTCTTTCGGTTCGAGCCACGGGTCGCTGCTGGCCAGGTGATCGGACCGCGAGCGGGAGCGATGATAGATTCGAGCGACGGCCTCGCGCGTTCGCTCCACCAGCTCGCTGAGGCAAGCGATTGTGGCTTTGCAATTGACGAACGTACCATCCCGATCGACGAACGAGTTCGGGAGCTAGCTGCTGACGACACCGAGGTCCGAGAGGTCGGGGTCTTTCTCGGCGAGGACTTCGAACTCGTCTTCACCATATCGGAGGACGCTCTCGAGGACGTCAAAACTGCGTCACCCACCCCCATAACCGAGATCGGACGTGTCGTCGACTCAGGCGTTCGAATGAACGGGACATCCCTGCCCGACCGAGGGTACACCCACTGACGGAGTTGAACAGAACGGCCCCGAGCTCGCTATCGAGGGTTGACGTCAGAAGATGATCCGAATAGGAACGGGCATAAAGCAGAGTGCCCCGAGGACGAAAGTACCGAGGCCGAGAAGAGTCCTGTTTCGCCCGAGGCCGCCATCCTCGACGGGAGTCGCGGGACCAACGATCGCGGCCACAAGGGTTAGCAGTCCGAGGACCCCCCACATCGTCGCTGCAAACGGTAGATCCTCGACGTAATAGAGGTACCCGGCCCAGCCGAAAACTGCGCCTGGAATGAGCGCAGCGACGGTAGGTTGCCGTTTCCCGATCAGTGCGCGCATGATGTGTCCGCCGTCTAGCTGTCCGACCGGAAGGAGATTGAGAAAGGTGACGAAGGCACCGACCCAGGCTCCGAAGTAAACTGGGTGCACGAGTCCTCGCTGGAGCTTATCAACGGTCCCGGTCGCCTCAGCGACGACTCGGAGGAGCGGCGGGTCTTGAAACTGGAGGCCAGGTCCTGTCGGCTCCTGGAGTGCCGCGACCTGCGCTGGCAGCGGTTCGAGGTGGAGCCCGATTGCCGCAACAATCACTGTGGCGACGAGCCCTGCGAGAGGGCCTGCGACGCCGATATCGAACAGGGCTTTCCGACTCGGCATTGTTCCTTTCATTCGGATAACCGCACCCATCGTCCCGATGACGTTGGGGATGGGAATGAAGTAGGGAAGGCTCGCTTCCACCCGGTGGTGACGACTCAGGATATAGTGGCCTGCTTCGTGGACCGCCAGCACACCGAGGACTGCACCCGCGAATGGCCAGACAGTCATCAAGGTCACAAGTGGCTGTTCGATCGGAGCAGTCGGGGGGAGGAGGTACCACCGGGGGCCGGCCCACAGGAGCGTCGTTCCGAGAGTTGCCACGAAGAGGAACACGTTCGTCCAAGGGATCCCATTTATACCGACGTCGATAGGTTCGGCCACGAGGACGTGACGCTTCGATCGCCTGGAGAGCGTTACCTCGTAGCCACGCTCGTGGAACGCCGGCCAAACTGTGCGCATTACGACCTCACGCGGGGCGATCGGATCTCCGAAATAGAGGAGCCGGTCCTCTTCCCGCCGAACTTCGGTGACGTGGAATACCGACGAGAGATCGTCAATTGGCGGGCCTGCTTTCGCGGACGGCTCTGCCATCGGGCGTCTTTGTGTGGCGACCGGAATAAATTGCGTGAACCGGGACAGTGTGACGCGTCGGGAGGGTCGGGCTGGGGTTAAACCGATCAGGCAGGCGCAACGCGCCACGTCGTCGCGCTCGTATAGGACCATTTCTCGATTTCCAGGTCCGTGGCGGACTCCCGTAGCTGGACCATCAGCGCCCCGATCTCCTTCGGGGAAAGGCCGACCTCGTCGGCGATAAACTTACTCTTAAAGTAAAGCTCACCATCTTCAGCCTTTCTTCGGAGGTACTCTCGGAGCTGTTCCTGCTTGCTCGTCGGTTCCTCGGGGTCGTCAGTGGGGGCAGATTGGGCGGATGCCATCGTACCATCGGCTATGCCATGGGGAAGGTTATAAAGGAAGGATCACTAGTGGCGTTTCGCATGGCTTTACGATTTAACCGTATTACCCCAACCTTTCACAACCGATTCATTCCCCATAAGACATTTCACAACAGTAGCAGAATTTTTCTTTCTGTATGTATTTCTATAATCAATAGTGTGACAAACCAACCGGTGACATGACTATTTCAGGCAAATCTCTGCGACACTATCATGTTTGATCGTGAGATCACGGGCCTCTCGAACCTGTGGTCCCCCGTTTCAGTGTCCGCCCGTTTTCGCCTGCGTGGGTTTCACCCTGTATTATCCTTCGTCTGTTTCGATCAACTCTCGACTCAGGGAGAGAAGACAAACTGTCCAACCCGGTGGTCGGGAACAACGTACAGTGCTCGCCAGCACCCGGTCGGTTGTACGCTTCAGAAATCGTCGATCGGTAGTGAGGGTAGCTGGAGGCAGAGCCGAAGGTAGGTTCGGTGGATGATGCCTCACTCGATTTCGATGGAGAGACCGTCCCTGGCAAACCGGACATCCCCCTCGTATCGGTCCTCTATCGAATCGAGCATCTCCCGATGCCGGCTATCTGTGTGCGGATAGAGGTGAGTCAGATACACTGTCCCGTACTGTTTCCCGTCGAGAACGGTCCCGAGTTCGGCGGGTGTCGGGTGATTTGAGACATTCACGTCGTCAGGGAACGAACAGTCGTGGACGAGGACCGAGGAGCCGTCAGCGAACGCGGCGAGGTCGTCGAATGCTTCGGTGTCCCCGCTCACAGTGAGATCACCGTTCGCACCCGCGAATCGATATGCGAGACACAGCATCGAGTGCCGGGTTTCGATGGCGGTGACCTCGACGCCCGCGAACGAGAACGATCCTTCGTCGACATCGACGATATCGAGGTCCATCCGATCCTGCATGTAGTCGTGGACGTCGAGGAGATCATCGAGAAGCGCCCTGGTTCCGCGTGGACCCGCAATTGCCAGGTCAGTCTCCCCTGCGAGCCACCTGGCCTTCAGGAGCGGCATAAGATCGGAGACATGGTCGAGGTGGTGGTGAGTGAGAAGGACCGCGTCGATACCGTCATACCCACACTCCGTATCCACGAGTCGGTGGAGGACCCCGCTTCCACAGTCGACGAGCACCCTCGTTTCGGATGATTCGAGGAGGAGTCCCGTTTGATATCGGTGCCCTGTCGGCATGGCACTCCCGGTGCCGAGGAATGTCAAACGCATAGGTGGTGTTCGGGACCGGGGACAAAGAACCCCGAAGACCTATCCCGTGGCATGCGAGCCTCAGTTCGATGGCAGCTGATAGGCGAAACACGGGTCTACTCGCAATCCTGATCGGAACAGGCGCTGTCGCGACAGTGGTCGTCGCGGACCTCCTGAACCTCGTCTCACTCTCCGGGAACGTGCTCCAGGTGCTCCTTGCCGTGTTGCTACTCCCGTGGGCCGGTGTCTACCTCTCCCGACGAAACTGGCATATGGCGATAGGACTCGGTCTGATCGGATTCGGAAATTTGGCGGCCATCGGTCCACCAACCTTCGTTGTCATTGGGGTGGCCAGTATCGTCTGTGGAGCTGCCGTCGTACTCGCGAAGACTGTTGTCGTCGATCGCTGAGCAGAGACGACGGCCGGGCCGCACCATCGACTCGATTTCACTTTCAGGACGCTTCCCGACCCCTTTTACGCATCGACGTCGTGGAGATTGCCGATGGGAGTTCGGGACCAACTTGCCGCGACAGACCTCGGTTTCGATCCCGATACCGTGACGATCGAAGACGAGGACGTGCTGGACCTCCTCCAGCCAGCCGTCCGGGAATGGTGGGTCGACGAGTTTGGCCCGTACGTCCCCCGGAATGATGGGTTCTTCACGCCACCGCAAAAAGAAGCAATTCCCCTCATAAAGCGCGGTGAAAACGCCCTTATTTGTTCCCCGACTGGGAGTGGGAAGACACAAGCATCCTTTTGTGCGATCATCGATGACCTGTTCGAGCGAGCAGCGACAACCGGCGGTCTCGATAACTCGGTCTACTGCCTCTATGTTTCACCGCTGAAATCCCTGGCCAACGACATTCATCGAAACCTCGAAGTCCCGCTCGAAGGAATCACGGAGAATTTGGCAGAGCGGGATGAGGAGGTGGAATTGCGTCATGCTATCCGCCACGGCGATACGAGCTCGAGTGCACGCCAGAAGATGCTCGAGGAGACCCCGCATATCCTAAATACGACGCCGGAAACGCTTGCAATCCTCCTCAATAGTCCGAAATTCCGCGAAAAGCTCCGTTCGGTGGAGTACGTCATCGTCGACGAGATCCACGCGCTCGCCGAGTCCAAGCGTGGAACACACCTCGCCGTCTCGCTAGAGCGCCTCGAACACCTCGCCGAGACGTCCCCCACCCGGATCGGGTGCTCTGCGACTGTCGAACCACTTACAGAGATGGCTGAGTTCCTCGTAGGTCACGAGGAGCCCGGCGGCGAACCACGAGAGTACGAGATCGTCGATACGCGCTTCGTCCGTGAGTTCGATCTCCGGCTCGAGTGCCCGACCGACGATCTCATCGATACACCACACGGCATCGTCCGTCAGCGTTTCTACGACCGGATAGACGAGTTGATTCAGGACCACGAGAACACGCTGGTGTTCACTAACACTCGGTCCGGCGCGGAGCGTGTCCTCCACGAGCTCAGGGACCGGTACGATTACGACGAGGAGAACTCCGGATGTCACCACGGATCGCTCTCGAAAGTGCGACGCCAGGAGATCGAAACGAAGCTGAAAGCCGGTGACGTTGACGTCGTCACGACCTCGACGTCACTTGAACTCGGTATCGACATGCCCCACATCGATCTCGTGGTCCAAGTCGGGTCCCCGAAGTCCGTCGCGTCACTGCTGCAGCGAGTTGGCCGGGCAGGTCACCAACTCGGACAGACCGTTGAAGGGCGAGTGATCGTCCTCGACCGCGACGAACTCGTCGAGTGCGCTGTCATGCTCCAGAAAGCCCAAGCCGGCTTCGTGGACCGAGTGTTCGTGCCGGAAAACGCCCAGGATGTTGCTGCACAACACGTCTATGGTATGGCGATCGCCGAAATCCGGCCGGAAGCGGAGATTGCCGATATCCTCCGGCGGGCACATCCTTATCGGGACTACACAGATGATGAGTGGGAATCGCTCCTCCGATACCTGACCGCGGACTATCCGGGGCTTGAAGGGAAAAACGTCTACGCGAAGGTCTGGCGTGACACGAATGACCGTCCAGCAGGTGAGCACCACTACGAGGAATACGATGTCGGGACGCACCTTATGGGGAAACGTGGCAAGTTGGCACGGGTCATTTACATGACGAACATCGGGACAATCCCCGATTCCTTCACCTGCAACGTGTACACTCGAACGGAGGATACCTGGGTAGGGGACCTGGATGAGGAGTATCTCGACACCCTGGAACCGGGGGACGTGTTCGTTCTCGGGGGACAGCGGTACGAATACCGCTATCGACGGGGGACGAAGGTATACGCCGATCCGACCAACGAACGACCGACCGTCCCCTCCTGGTTCTCGGAGCGGCTCCCGCTGTCATATGACTTAGGTCGGGAAATACTCGCGTTCCAACGGGAAGTTCTCACACGGCTCGAGCGAGGCGGCAGGCCTGCCGTCCGAAACTGGCTTCGGGAGATGCCACTCGATGAGAACTCCGTCCGTGCCCTTGCGCGGACGTTCGACCAGCAAGTGGCATACGCCGGCGTCGAAAGCGTGAGCACCCCCGACAGACTCGCGATCGAAGAAGAGCTTGACCGCACCGAGTACCGGCGGCATTTCTACGTGCATTCGAACTATGGTAGACGGTTCAACGACGGCCTGTCACGCCTGCTCGCCTACCACGTCGCGAACCGGACGAATGCAAACGTGAAGGTCGCCGTCGCTGATAACGGATTCACCCTGTCACTCCCGTTAGATCGGAAAGTCGATCTCGTTGATGTACTAACGTCGATCGATCCGGACGATATCCGAACGGACCTTCGTACCGCGCTCAATGGAACCGACCTGCTCCAGCGCTACTTTAGAATTAACGCCACTCGCTCGCTGATGATCCTCAAGCGCTACAAAGGCTATGAGAAGTCGGCTGCCGAACAACAAGTCTCCTCGGAGATGCTGCTCTCCTTCGCGCAGGGTCTCGATGGCTTTGCAGTGATGGAGGAAACGTTCCGGGAGATCCTCGAGGACAAGCTCAACGTCTCTGGTCTCGAATCGGTACTCGGGGCTGTAGAAACTGGCGAGATCAACGTCGAGCGGGTCGACGTGGAAACGCCCTCGCCACGGGCGTTCGGCCTCGCGACGCTGGCGGCGAGCGATGTCGTACTCGCAGAGGACGAGTCAGCGGTACTGCAAGAGTTCCACGAGCGGGTCACCACGGCCATCGAGAACGGCGAGGGAGACACACCCCGAATTGGGACGCGCTGAGAGTCTCCCGATCACAGGCTCGCCAGCGGGCAAACATTTTTCTGGACGCGGTGGCGTCGGTAGCACTCGACATGGCGGAGAGAACGGTCAGGGGAACCATCCGGGGAATGGCAGAACGGGCAAATCCGGCGTTCGCAGTCGCCGTCATCGTGCTGCCGCTAACAGCGCTCGGCTACGCCGTTACAGTGGATTCTATCCAGCAACTCACCTACGTACACGTGATGGCTGGCATCCTGTGGACCGGCATCGACATTTTCATCGGTGCCGTCCTCGGTCCGGTGATCGGTGGGCTTAGCGAAGAGGAGAGTGCCGCAGTTTTCGAACGTCTGACACCGAAGACTGCATTCCTGCTCCCAACGCTCGCCCTCGTGACGATCACGGCAGGTATCGTTCTCGCCTTGCGTCGTGACCTATTCCCACATGCCGAGCCCTGGCTCGCGCTGTTCACTGCTGCCAACCTGATCCCCGCGTTGCTCCTGATCGCTCACCGGCTCGATGCCTGGCGGGACTGGCGGTGGCAAACCCCGTTTGTGCTCGCAACGGTCGGCTCGCTTGCCTGGGTCGGGCTCACTATCGGCGAGTTCGCCATGACCACAGACGCGATAGTTGTCGCACTCGTCCTCGTCACGATCCTCTCCGTACAGGGATTTGGCTTTCTCATGCCGGGTGAAGTCCGGATCTACCTCGAGATGACGTCGACGGATCCAGATCCGGGCATGATCTCCGCAATCGGCCAGCAGAATGCGAAGATCGGGGGGCTCCAAGGGCTCGTTCAGCTCGTTCTCATCCTCGACATGGTCTATCTCCGGTGGGGTGGCTTCCCGTTCTAACGGCCGAGTGAATCCGAGGAGAGTGATTCCGAATGGGCACTTTCGTACATAGAACGACGCCTCCATCCCCAGTACGTTCCCAGGCGGTGAGTGGTTTCACGCGATAGACGACGGGTGACATCCTCCCGCCCCTAAAGGGAGCGAGATTCCACCGCGGGGGGTTGGCTACGCCGATTTCCCGTCACGAGACTCGATCAGCCCATTCGATCATTCTCGCGTAGAGATCTCGAGACTCCAGCACGTGGCGATCCCCCACGAGCACCAGGCTCCGCTTCGCACGAGTGAGGGCAACGTTCAACCTGCGCTCGTCCTCGAAGAGCGGACCGTCGAGGGTCCCCGATGCGACGAATGAGACGATGATCACGTCTTTGCTCGATCCCTGGAAGCGGTCGACGGTATCCACCGTTATGTCGTCGGGAACGCGCGTCGTGATCTCGGCAACTTGCGCTCGAAAGGGGGCAATTACACCCAGGTCGTCCCGCGGTACCCCGGCTGACTCGAACGCCTCGACGATCTCCGCAACCCGAGCTGCCTCGTTCGCGTCAGTATTCCCGCCGGCGTCACTCTCGACGTGATGGAAGGAAACCGGAGCTCGAAGTGGCCGTGGAACGGCCTCCCGGTCGGCGATTTCCCCGATATTCCGCCCGGCAACGTCACTCGTTGCGGGCCTGAGTGTCCCCTCGTAGAACTCCTTCGAGGGAAAGGCCTGAATAGCCTGGGCCATCCGATACTGTCGCTCGAGCTTGACGGCTGCATCGGGGTGTTCCTCGATCAGTCGTTCGAAGAGCGACCGGGAGAGGTCGTTTTCTGCCCTGACGACGGGCGGGAGCTGACAGTGGTCACCAACGAGAACCACCCGATCTGCCCGTGTGATAGCCGCTAGGGCATCCGGTTCCGTGAGCTGGGAGGCCTCATCCACCACAGCGACGTCGAACTCGAGTTCTCGCGCTTCCCGCGATCCACAGGTGGTTGTCGTTGCAGCGACGAGGGGGGCCTCCCGCAGCCGCGTGGCGAGGGTTTCGGGATCACCTCGACGGGGGAGTCGAAGATCCTGCATATCCGTGCGGACACCGGATTCCGTCCCCAGTCGAACGATATCGTCGATCCCTTGGTCGCGGAGTGCTTCGAGGGCATTGTCGACTGCCCGGTTCGTGTAGGCCGACAAGAGGACACGCTCTCCGGACGCGAGAAGCGCCTGGACCAAGCAGGCGATCGTATAGGTCTTGCCCGTCCCGGGTGGACCATGGATGAGCGCGAGTTCCTCGGCGTTCACCGCTCGATTCACAGCCGCGTCTTGGGCTGCATTGGTCGGCACGTATTCCGCGTTCTCGTCGCGGAATGTCGGGGAGCGCCGTCCGAAGAAGACGTCCTTTGTCGTGTTCGATCCCTGGAGGACGAACGCCGAGAGCGCGGCGATCGCTCGGTGTATTCCGAATTCCGATGGATAGACGTCGAGGCGACGGAGGTCGATCGGCTCCTCCGTCGTGACGACGATGTCGGCTCCAAGGCGCTCGACCCGTGCAGGTTCGGCATCTCCGTCGATCGGGTCGCCGTCACTGGCCAAGACACGGTCCCCTTCACGAATCTTCGAGGTCGCGCCAGTGGGTTCCGCACGGAGCTCCCACCTGCCGTCGTCGAGCTGCCGTACGTCAGTCGGCTCGAGGTCGATCAGTGCCCGGTCCGACGCAGCTCGCTCTTCGGGGCCTTCGACCCAGAGGCGCGCATAAGATCGATGCACTGCCCGACGCTCCTCCTCGAGCAACCGATACATCTGGTCGAAGTACTCGCGCTCCTCCGGGGGCACCGGCGATCCAATTTGCCCGGCTTTCGATTCCTGCGCCAATCGCCCTGAGACGGCGAGGCAGGTATCCTGTTCAAAACAGTACTCGCAGGTGGCGTCGGCTTCGTATCCCGTCGGGACGTCAGTGTCGAACTCCATGGCGGCGATCTCGTTTCGCGTCCTGACGACAAAGGACAGGAGTCCAGTCCCGATCGAGAACTCCTTTGCAGGCGAGAGGTCTCCGGTTGCCTCTCCCCGATCGAGCGCCGCGTTCTTCGTATACAGCAACGTTCCGGTGTCTACGTCGACCCCCTGTTCTTCGAGCAATAGTGCGTAGCAGGCGGCCTGTACTTTGTCCTCGAAGCGGGGTTCTCGGGTCGTGTTTTTCCCCGTTTTTAATTCGACGGGCATCCCACGCCGGATGGCGTCTGCACGGCCTTTGATCCCCACGCGCTCGCCAATCAACGTCCGTTCGGATCGCCATTCGTCGCCGTCTGTGAGCACACCCTGTGCAAGCCACCCTTCGATCGCACGAACGTGATCCTCGACGTCGCTGTGCACCTCCTCAGGATCGCGCCCGAGCAACCCAAGTTCTAGCCCGGCATCCGCGATCCGGTCGTCGATCGCATCGTCCCTCTCCCGGCCTCGAAGCAGGTCGCCAAAGACCTCGTGAATGATCGTTCCTTTCACGACCGGATATGCCAGCGGCGTCGCCGAGAGCTTATTCAGGTAATACATCCGCGGACACTGGACCCAGTTTCGGACGTCGGTGACGTTGACCAGAACGTCCGGCTCGACGACGACGAGTGACGCTCCCGTGGTCGAGTACTGCCGCTCGCCACGATACTCCCCCTCCTCGGGGTTTGTCACAACGAGCGTCATTCCAGGAGCCAGGATGTCAGCTGTCTCCGCCCACTTCCCCCACAACGTGACGGTTTCGGACGTCCCATCGCTCTCGCCTCGCGAGCTAGCCTTATCGATCGTTACCTCGACGAGCTCGCGCTCCCCATACTGTGTGCTGACTGTTCGCATCTGTCCAATGTCATCAACGATCCCCCGCAGTGTCACTGAAACCGTGATCGGGCGCAGGCGGAAAAACGCTGTCGCTCCACCGACCAAGGCCCTGGATTCGGAGCAACATATACCGAGAGACGAGAGTCGATCTGCAGCCGAGAACCGACGGTATCGACCGACAACTTCATTCGGATTCGACGGGAACCTGAGACCATGCGGGTGCGAGACTGGCAGGACATTGTCTCGGACGTTGTCGAGAGCGATGCTGACCCGAACGACTGGCGAGCCGTCGCGGGCGACCGCTCGAACGGGGTTGGGGAGGACCTCTACCTCGGCCATCCACGCGCTGGGGTCTTCCTCCTCAAGACCTATGCGAAGAACCCCTACGAGGTAAAGGGAGTGGGGACACAAGTCGCCCGAAAGATCGATGACGAGATCGGGTCGTATCTCCCACAAAAGAATGAAAACGCTCGGTTCGCGGTTCAGCAAGCCCCCACGGATGAAGACGACGCGCGGGAGAAGGCCCGTCACCTCGAAGAGACGATCAAGGCACATTCCGAGGCGCCAACGACCCCGGACGATCTCTTCGACGACGTCATGGAGGCACTCGACTCACCGGCGTATGGGCCGATGAAATACGACCAGACCCGACGACCCGACGGACTGGACGATCTGTCGACGACCTTCGAGGACGCTGAGGACGTGCTCAACGCGGAGCTCGATGACCTCGTCGATACTGATGGCGTCAGCCGCGGATTCCACTGATGGTCGAGCCACGGAGAGAGCCGCGAGCAGAATACATCGGGACACGATTCCAGGTGGGTCTGGTCCTCTTCGTCGCCGGATCTGCAGTTACGACTGCCCTTTACGGCGGAGCCTCAGTCGAGGAGACCCTCCTCCTCGGCCTCGCGGGTGGTGTCGTCGGTATCGCACTGTTGATTGCGATGGGGCTGCAGCCCTAATACCAAACGTTCTCGGGCGCTCTCAGGGATCGACACGCCGCAGCCATGCAGCAGGGGTGTCGAGTTCGTCTGGTTCAGGCAGGTTGGCGGGATCGTCCCAGACGACACCGGCCGCTTCGATCCCGCGTGCGGCAGCGACCTCATCGAAGAATGCCTTCCCTCGCTCGTACTGCTGGCGTTTCAAGCCGAGACCGAGGATTCGACGGACGACCCGCGCAAATGGCCCTCCACCCTGTCGGCGTTCATCGACCTTTTCGCGGAGATCGTCGTAGCGCTCATCGAACGCACGGTCCATGAGAAACTCTGCATAGCCCTCCACTGCAGTCATCGTTGCATTCACCGTTTCCATCCGGGCGTTCAGATCGTGGAACGTCTCGCGAGCTACGTCGCGTGATGCGACGGCATCCATTGCCTCCTCAACCTGTGCCTCGAGATGATCGTCGAGCCAGGGAGCGGCGCCGAACTCGGCGACGTGGGCCACTTCGTGAACGACGATCCAGCGTCGAAACCGATCGTGGTCGACATCCAGCTCTGCCGCCATCCTGCGGACGTTCGGGCGGACGAAGTAGAGCCGAGGGTTGGCCTCGGCGAGCAGGAGTGGATCGTACTGCCCGAGGACGTGCCTCCCGAGGAAGGCTAGCATACATGCCATGGTCGCCGTATTCACAGTCCGTGTGACGCCGGGAAACGCGACCTCGCGGTCGGCGAGTGGTTGGAGGACGTTCTGAAACGTCCCTACATTGGCATTGATCCAGTGGTGTCGGTGCTGGATCTCGATGACATCGGGGAGGTCGAAGGTCAACGTCGAGATCTCTCGAATCTGGTCCCTGGCGTCACGGACGTCGGCCGCGTACCCTGTTCGTTCGCCTGGCTCGAGATCGAGTGACCCGGGCTCGATTGCTGCCGTCGCCGCATCGACAGCCGCGTCCCAATCTACCGTTGCCTCGCCGGAGGCCGATGCGATCGCACCCACGCTCCTGAGGAGGTTCACGCCCGGGCTAGGGAACGGGATGCCATAGCACTTTCCCGGTCATCGATTCTCGATTCGAGTAGTCCCTCGAACTGGGAATCCACGTCAGAACGGTACCTGTTGTTCATTCCGACGTGAGCCACCCGTCGTCTTCCTCGGTCTCAGCCTCCTCTCCGTTTCGGAGGAACCACGCCAGGAGGGCGATACCGAGCAGGATCAGGAGGATGAGTACCGGTCCAGGGCCAGTGTCGTCGCCATCCCTCGTGTCGGGCTCAGGTGACCGATCGTCCGACGACTCGGACGCTCCGGTGAACGGGGAGGTGAACTGGGCATCGGGAAGGTGGACTTCGAAGAGAGTGACGTCCGCCATATCCGAAATACGGCCGGGCGACGCTTATGGCTTTTCGCTACCCGATCCCTGCGGCCAGCGACTCGGACAGCCATCAGAAGCGGAAGCCACGAAGGTAGCTGCATTGCCGGGAGAGATTTCTTCCGTCTCCGGGAGATGATTCAGGAACGTATGGAACGAGCGAGCGACTCACGAGGTGGGAACGTCCACGGTCCCGACCAAACCACTGGCCGGTACGTTTATTGCCGTTTCGAGCCGCACTATGGATATGCCACAGCGCCCGCTCGACGTGCTCGAGGCTGCGGTCGGAGAGCCCGTCATGGTCCTCCTCAAAGACGGTACACGCTATCGTGGAATGCTCGCGGGGTACGATCAACACCTCAACATTGTCTTGGAGGATGCCTTGATGGGGCCAGAGGTGACGCCAGAATCGGGAGAGAGCGCGGATACGGGAGAAGACACAATCGTTATACGAGGCGACAACGTGGTATCTATTACACCATGACTGACGGGACTTCTGCGCAGGGGAAGAAGAACACCACCACGCACGTGAAGTGTCGGCGATGTGGCGAGAAATCCTACCACACGAAGAAAGGAGTGTGCTCGTCCTGTGGGTTCGGCGAGTCGGCAGCGCGTCGCGAGTACGCGTGGCAGGGGAAGACCGGCGATAGCTAGGATGGACGAGAAGTGCGGCGTCATTGGTCTGTCCCTCTCGGACCGTGACGCTGCTCTCCCCATCTATTATGGGCTCTACGCGCTCCAGCACCGCGGCCAAGAATCCGCAGGCATCGTCACCCACGACGGGTTCCAGCAGCATTCGCACGTCGAGATGGGTCTCGTCGGTGATGCCATCTCGGAAGACGACATCGAGACCCTCAACGGTTCTGCTGGAATCGGTCACGTTCGCTATCCGACTGCCGGCAGCGTCGATAAGGACTGCGCCCAACCCTTTTCTGTTTCGTTTAAATCCGGCTCGCTAGGCCTCAGTCACAACGGCAACCTCGTGAACGCCGAGGAAGTTCGGGGAGACCTCGAAGCAGCTGGTCACGCCTTTACGTCGGACGGCGACACCGAAGTGATCGCGCACGACCTCGCTCGGAACCTCCTGGAGGCTGATCTCGTTCGCGCCGTGAAGCGAACGATGGGACGGATCCACGGGTCGTATTCGCTGACGATTATGCACGATGATACCGTCCTCGGTCTCCGCGATCCCCTCGGGAATCGACCGTTGTGCATCGGAGAACTCGAAGATGGGTATGTGCTCGCCTCAGAGTCTGCCGCGATCGACGCCCTCGACGGTGAGCTGATCCGCGACGTCCGGCCTGGGGAACTCGTGATCCTCCACCCGGAGGGCGACGGGTACGATACCTACCAACTCGTCGATGACGGCCGATCCGCCCATTGCTTTTTCGAGCACGTCTACTTCGCCCGACCGGACTCCGTCATCGACGATCATCTGGTCTATGAGGTCCGACGGAACCTCGGACGGAACCTCTGGGAAGAACACGGTGTCGAGACGGACGTCGTGATGCCCGTTCCCGACTCGGGCCGTGCGTTTGCGTCGGGGTATGCCGAGGCAGCTCAGGACGACGACGCTGACGTCGAGTTCGCAGAGGGACTTATGAAGAATCGCTACGTCGGTCGGACATTCATTATGCCCACTCAGGAAGCTCGCGAGCGGGCCGTCCGGATGAAACTCAATCCGATCCGGAGCACTATCGAGGGGCGAAGCGTGACGATCATCGATGATTCGATCGTCCGAGGCACGACCTCAACGCAGCTCGTCGATCTGGTCAGGGATGCGGGAGCAGAGGCCGTCCACGTTCGAATCGGCTCACCCCCGATCATCGCCCCGTGCTACATGGGGATCGATATGGCAACCCGCGAAGAACTCATCGCCTCCGAGTTATCCGTCGACGAGATCCGTGACGAGGTTGGCGCCGACTCACTCTCCTATATTTCGATCGAAGCCGTCGCTGAGGCTATCGGGGAACACCGGGACGATCTCTGTCTAGCGTGTGTGACCGGGAAGTATCCATTCGCCGTCGAGGGAGAAGAGTCGGATCGCGAGGTGGAGAGACCCGACCTCGGTGGAACAGCAGCACCCGCTGACGACTGATGATCGATTCCGAGTCACCTGCCCCATAGCCTGAGCAGTCTGTACCAGGACCAGTCCTCCGTACAGAGTGCTGGTATTCGATACAGAAACGGTTCTCGACGCGAGTGGCGAATCTCTGTCCTCTCCCATTCCGTGGGTGGCTGATCGCCGGAAAATTCATTCCATGAAGCGATCATCCTATACTATGTGCAGACAGGACGATCGTGGGGGGTACTCGGCGAGTTACCATTCATCAGGAATCCATTTCATAGTACAGAGGCTTCGCATGAGATCACATCGGAGGCTGCAACAGTGACGAATTACGATCCCGGCTGGTTTCTCATGCTCCTTACGGTGATCCCTGCGATCCTTGCAGGGGTCATCTCGATCGGTGTGGCACAACTCACATCTCGCCTCGGATATGGAGAGTACGATACAACTGTCGTTCTGGTTCTGGGCATATTGCTCATCGGCTGGATCGGTGCATCTCTTCTCATCTCGACAGGATTGCTGCAGATCCTCGCCGTCACACTCGCGATGGCAGGTGCATTTGCGGTAACCCGAAATGTCACAGCGTCGTCCTACGGGTGGATACTTGGCGTCCTAGTGTTGTTCGCCGCATTCATCGGACTGGATGCGCTCGGTATCTACGGCGGCGTCGATCAGACTGGGATACCACAGGGGCGCCTTGCGCGACATCTCCGTGTCTCGTACTCCGTCGGTCTCTTCGTGTTCGGCGCTATCGGCGGGAAAATCGTACAGGTGATCCAGCAACTGTAACTACAGGAGGACTGGGATTCGTCACGTGTGGTTCTCTCTCGTCACCAGCAGTCGACACGAGCACTAATTGCTTCCATCCGTCCATTCCTCCCAATGCTCCGTCCCGGAGTTCTCACTCGACGCGTCCGTTCGTCCTTCCTGCAATCGAATTCGAGTCAAAACGGGATAATATAGAGCATCGCATACACGACGATTCCGAGGGCGAACGAGATCAGCCAGAGGATGACCGTAATCCGCCCGATCCGTGGGTGGTGTGTCTCGGGGAGGTCACGCACCGGGTGCGTCAATCCGAGCAAGAGGACATAATAGAGCAGTGGAACGCACACAGTCGCGAGGAGGACGTGGATCGCGAGAACCGGGAGATAGACGAACGTATAGAGGACGCGAGGGCCAGGAAACGTAGCGGGGCCCGCGAGTATCACCTTGTATACGTACAGCGTGAGGAAGAGACCGAAGAGGACGAATCCCACCTGCATCGAGAACCGGTGACGAGCGACATTACCCCGGCGGATCGATCTCCACCCGGAGGCGATGACAAGGATCGCGACAAGGCTGATACCCACATTGATGTGAGGAATTGCTGTCAGGATGTCGGTGGATGTGCGTGGGAGAACAGTGGCCGGGATGATCCGGGCTGCAGCCCCAACGATCAGACCGAGGGAGAGGAGGGAAAGAACTCCCGCTAGACCAAGGACGTGCTCCCGGGGGGAGAACATGGGATGAGGTGAGAATGGAAGTGTAAAATGTCTCTCCCTTGATCGGGAGACGGGGTGGTGGGAAACGAAAGCGCTTTTATCGGGCCACAGGCAAGCATGTAGTGCGCGTGGGTAGCCAAGCTAGGCCAACGGCGCAGCGTTGAGGGCGCTGTCCCGTAGGGGTCCGCCGGTTCAAATCCGGTCCCACGCACTTCTTTCGAAGTGACTTCAGAGGAGCGGCCAGCACACGCCCGTCGCGTACGATAACACAGGACTCCCAGCCAGTGCAGTGACACATCGGGGGAAACGGTTTCCCCACCCACGATCCAACTATGACTATGCTCACCGCCGAGCAGGCGGCAATCGAGGACGCGGTACGCGAATACGCCAGAGCGGAGATCCGCCCCGACGCCCGCCACCACGATGAAACCGGGACCTTCCCGGAGGACGTTTGGGATGGCCTCGCCGATCTCGACGTGACCGCGATGACAGTTCCCACGTCATTCGGTGGAATAGCTGTCGACCGACTGACGTACAGCGTGGTGAACGAAGCAGTGGCGTTCGGGTCCCTGTCCGTTGCAACGGCACTCTCGGTTCATTGCCTGGCGACGGAATGCATCGCAACGTTCGGGAGCGAGCCAGTAAAAGATCGGTGGCTTCCAGACATGACGGACGGCCGGCCAGTCGGAGCGTTTGCGCTCTCGGAACCGGGAGCAGGGTCGAATCCCCGTGAGATGGAGACGGTCGCGAGACGGGAGGGTGAGGAATACGTCATCGACGGTGAGAAACAGTGGATCACCAATGGTGAGCGGAGCGATGTACTCGTCGTCTTCGCGAAGGTCGATCCCGACGATCCCGATTCGATCACGCAGTTCCTGGTTCCGAAGGACACCGGGGTCGACGTAGGCGAACCGGAGGAAAAGCTGGGTCTTCGCGCGAGTGACACGACGCCAGTGACGTTCGATGGAGTCCGTATCCCCGCTGACAACCGACTCACGCCCGAGGGAGACGGCCTCTCCGCGGCGCTTTCGATCCTCACGGGTGGCCGTATCGGGATCGCCTCACAGGCCGTCGGACTTGCCGATGCGGCTTGTCAGGACGCAAAGGAGTATGCGACGGAGCGAGAACAGTTCGGCGAGCCGATCGCACAGCTCCAGACGATTCGCCATAAACTCGCCGATATGGGGACCGCCGTCAACGCCGCCCGATCGCTCACGCGGGAGGCAGCCCGTCGGGAGGATGCTGGTGAAGACGTGCGAACACCAGCGAGTATGGCGAAACTGTTTGCCAGCGAGACCGCGATGGACGTGACGAACGAGGCAGTCCAGATTCACGGGGGGTACGGGTACGTGACTGAGTATGACGTCGAGCGATACTACCGGGACGCGAAGGTGACGACGATCTACGAGGGAACGAGTGAGATCCAAAAGGAGGTAATAGCGCGTGGGATGCTCGAGTGAGTACGCGGAGACGCTGGGACACCGAAGCCGTCTTTGCCTCGCATCACCCAGACACGAGCAGTGATCGCAGAAGACGTCGACGGGGTGAAGGGAATCGTCTACGACCTCGACGGGACGCTCGTCCGCCTCGAGGTGGATTGGGAGGCCGTAGCTGCCGATGTCGAGAAAATATACGAGGAGGCGGAGATCTCGATCGATGGCGACGACGTGTGGGAGCTCCTCGAACGTGCTTACGAGAACGGACTCGCAGACGCAGTCGAGGAGGCAATCGCGCGTCACGAACGTGACGGCGCTAGCCAACCGCGACGACTTCATCCCGCGGACCACCTGGCTGATCTTGACGTCCCGGCTGCTATCTGCTCGCTCAACTGCGAGGATGCCTGCCGACGAGCACTTGAGCATCACGACCTACACGACCACGTTGACGTCGTGATTGGCCGAGATACTGCCGGCGCTCGAAAGCCTGATCCGGAACACCTCCTGGCAGCGGTCGAGGCGCTCGAACTCGATCCGGAGGACGTCCTGTTCGTCGGGGACTCGAAGAGCGACGAAATCGCCGCCCAGCGTGCTGGCACCCGCTTTACGTACGTCGGTGATGGGCCAACGCAGCTATAACGGCGGGTGACTGAATACGGCAGAACGTCGAGGGGGAGTTACGCCTCATTTCTGCGTTCATACAGGTATACGAACAGCGCGACGAGGATCCAGATCACGGCACCGACACGGAGTGCGAATTCCGCCCGTGCTGTCCATGTCGGGAGGTCGACGAAGAGTGCGGCGAGTGCGACGAGGGGTGCACCCACGATAATCGTTGTCACAAACGTGACCTGCATCACCCACCCGTAATCGATCCCTTCGGGGTCGTGACGCTCGACAGGATCGGGCACAGTGGAGAATCACCGTAGTGAGACATACACCTTGTGGGTTCGAAACTCCGAGGGGGACGCGAGCCTCTGCCGCGACCGGAACGCGTTTCTCGCTCCCGCGACTTCCCGGAGGCATGCCCACAGTCCAGGATATCCGGACGCATGGGGGGGAGGAACCCCTCACGATGCTCACTGCCTACGACGCACCGACGGCAGCCATCGTGGACGATGCCGGGATCGATATCGTGCTGGTCGGCGATACAATGGGCGAGGTGACACTTGGCTACGACTCCACCCTCCCCGTTACGCTCGAGGAGGTACGCAGTCGGACCGCTGCTGTCGCTCGGGGGACTGATGACGCTGTCGTCGTCGCCGACATGCCATTTCTCTCGTACGGTGCGGACGAGGCCGACAGCATCGAGAACGCCGGGTCGATGTTGAAAGAGGCTGCGGCCGATGCAGTAAAGATGGAGTGCGGCACTCACACGATCGAGCTGACAGAGCGCCTCACTCGACTCGGTATCCCTGTCATGGCCCACCTCGGGCTCACGCCCCAGCACGTCAACCAGGTCGGAGGGTACGTCCGCCAGGGAACCGACCAGGACGCCGCCCAGGGAATCCTCGACCTCGCGCGTGAGCACGAGCGCGCCGGTGCGTTCTCACTCGTTCTCGAACACGTCCCTGCCAACCTCGCCGCGCGGATCACCGACGAACTCTCGACACCGACCATCGGCATCGGTGCTGGACCTGACGTCGACGGCCAAGTGCTCGTGATCAACGACGTCCTCGGCCTGTCCGACTGGTCGCCGCCTATCGCGGAACAATTCGGCGACGTAGGCGCTGAAATGGAGCGGGCAGTGGAGGACTACCGCGACGCAGTCCAATCGGGCGACTTTCCCGCGGATGAACATACGCACGTCCAAGACGATCTCGATACCGCGAGCCTCGAGTGAACAGACCTCGCCATTCGGTACCGCTATAACCGACGGGTGAGCCCGAATCGAAGTGTGAACCGCAATACTATCGAAAATTTTCCCCACCTCACCTCTATCGATTTTTAACGAAACTCTAATATAGTATGATAGCTAACCACGGGTAAAGGTAGATCAGAATGGATGCAACCCTTTCGGAGGCGCGTGTCGCCTCCTACGAGTACGGAGATAGGACGGTATTTGCGATGGATCTGGGCCCGGACGTCGAGCCCTCGGTTGATATCGTCGACGACACGGCGATCGTCGTGCTGGACGACGGGCGCCAGCGAGAGATCGACCTGCCCACGGGCGAGGTGCAAGCAGTTAACACCAACGGCGTCGTTACTTTCGAGGTGAGAGGATGAAGCTCACCGTCAAACCCCTGAAGCAGAAGGACGCGGGGCGGGGCCTCGCGGCTCTCGACCCAGCTGCGGCAGACGAGCTTGGCGTGGACAGCGGCGATTATATCGTCATCCGCGGAGACGAGAGTCAGGCCGTCGCGCGCGTCTGGCCCGGATACCCGGAAGACCAGGGTCGTGACATCATTCGCATCGATGGACGGCTTCGCCAGGAGGCAGGCGTCGGCATCGACGACCGCGTCGAGATCGAAAGCGCAGACGTGAGCCCAGCCGAACAAATCACAGTTGCCCTCCCGCAAAACCTCCGTATCCGGGGTGACGTCGCCCCCCTTATCCGAGAACGACTCTCCGGCCGGCCAGTGACTGAAGGGCAGGACGTCCGTATCGGGTTCAGCATGATGGGACCCGGTTCGGGGCAATCGATCCCGATGCGGATCGCGTCGACCACGCCATCGGGGCCGGTCGTCGTCACCGAGAACACGGAGATCCAGGTGTCCGAGCGACCGGCCGAAGAAGTACAGGCTGGTGCCGCCGGTGGCCAGGAGACCCCGGACGTGACGTACGAAGACATCGGCGGACTCGACGAGGAACTCGAGCAAGTGCGCGAAATGATCGAGTTGCCGATGCGCCACCCCGAACTCTTCGGCCGCCTCGGTATCGAGCCACCAAAGGGTGTCCTCCTCCACGGACCCCCCGGTACCGGGAAGACGCTCATCGCGAAGGCTGTGGCGAACGAGATCGACGCGAGCTTCCACGTCATCTCGGGCCCGGAGATCATGTCGAAGTACTACGGCGAGTCCGAAGAACAACTGCGAGAGATCTTTGAGGAGGCCGAAGAGAGCGCCCCAGCTATCGTCTTCATTGACGAACTCGACTCCATCGCGCCCAAGCGCGAAGAGACGGGCGGCGATGTCGAGCGACGCGTCGTGGCACAGCTCCTGTCCCTCATGGATGGGCTCCAGGAGCGCGGGGAAGTTGTTGTCATCGCTGCGACTAACCGTGTGGATGCGATCGACCCAGCACTCCGGCGGGGAGGTCGTTTCGATCGCGAGATCGAGATCGGCGTCCCCGATCGCGACGGACGTCTCGAGATCCTCCAGGTTCACACCCGGGGGATGCCGCTAGCAGACGGCGTCGACCTCGAGCAGTACGCGGAGAACACC
Organism: uncultured Halobacteriales archaeon; assembly: GCA_964510865.1. GTDB lineage: Archaea > Halobacteriota > Halobacteria > Halobacteriales > Hikarchaeaceae > CAZEDI01. The sequence continues at coordinate 7,818 of CAZEDI010000006.1, read as the reverse complement.
CACGGGTTCGTAGGCGCCGACATCGAGCAGCTCGCAAAGGAAGGAGCGATGACTGCGCTCCGGCGGGTTCGCCCGCAGCTCGACCTCGAGGCTGACGAAATCCCCGCTGACGTGCTCGAATCGATCCAGGTCACGGAGAACGACCTCAAAGAGGCGTTGCGGGGCATCGAACCATCTGCACTGCGCGAGATCTTTGCCGAGGTACCGGACGTCTCGTGGGAAGACGTCGGCGGGCTCGAGGAGACGAAGGAGCGACTTCGCGAGACGATCCAGTGGCCACTCGAATACCCGTCCGTCTTCGAGACGCTAGACATGCAGGCAGCGAAGGGAGTCCTGCTCTTCGGGCCACCAGGGACCGGCAAGACCTTGTTGGCAAAGGCAGTCGCCAACGAAGCCGAGTCGAACTTCATCTCGATCAAGGGGCCCGAACTCCTCAACAAGTACGTCGGGGAGTCTGAGAAGGGCGTCAGGGACGTGTTCTCGAAAGCGCGGGAGAATGCTCCCACCGTCGTGTTCTTCGATGAGATCGACTCCATCGCGGTTGAGCGGGGTTCACGCACCGGAGACTCGGGCGTGGGCGAGCGTGTCGTCTCCCAGCTCCTGACTGAGCTCGACGGGCTGGAGGAACTCGAGGACGTCGTGGTGGTCGCGACGACCAATCGGCCGGATCTCATCGACACCGCGCTCCTGCGGCCGGGACGTCTTGACCGGCAAATCCACGTTCCCGTCCCCGACGAGGACGCTCGACGCGCCATCTTCGCGGTGCACACCCGCGACAAGCCGCTTGCCGACGACGTCGACCTCGACTGGCTCGCCTCTGAAACGGACGGATACGTCGGTGCGGATATCGAAGCCGTCTGCCGCGAAGCGGCGATGGCAGCCAGTCGCGAATTCATCGGGTCGGTCTCGCCCGATGATATCGACGAGTCGGTGGGTAATGTCCGCATCTCCCAGGAGCACTTCGAGGACGCGCTCGAGGAAGTCGGTCCGAGCGTCGACGACAAGATGAAAGAGCGCTATGACGAGCTCGAAGCCGAGATCGGGCACGAGGAGCCCGAGCCCGAGCCGGAACTGGGTCGAACGTTCCAGTAAGAGACATCGGTTCGGGGTACTCGACGGTATGTGGGGCGGACTAGCATCGCCACAGTCCTGACGAGAGTGATCGAGTCCGTTACTCCAGTCGTTGCGCCGCATCCTGTTCGATGAGCGGTTCGGCATTCGCCGTCGGCAACCGAACGACGTCCTCCGCGGCAAGCTCGTACGTGTGTTCGTCGACCCCAAAGATCTCGCCGACATCAGTCGTAATTCTGACGGTCATTCGGTCTTCTTTGGACGCCTGCTCATCGGGAGAGACGGCAGATTCGTCCGTCAACGTGCCACCACCGTCGGGTTCAGCGTCGGTTCCGGACTCGTCCTCCTCAGACGCGTCGTCGACTCCATCGCCCATCGCGGTGCTCGCATCGAGGTCAGGATCCACCTCGTCCTCGACGATCGACCGTGCCTCGTCATCGACTGGACGATCCCGAGAGGATCCCGGATCATCTTCCGGTCTAGTCTCCCTTGGATCAGGAGGCGAATCACGGGGCTCCGGCTCGCCCACGTCGAAATCGTGGTCTCCATCGAGAGATGCCAATACCTCGTCTCGATGGGTCTCGATCTGCGCAACGAGATCACCGAAGAGCCGTCGTTCCTCATCAGTAAAGCCGTCTTCGTCAGCCGGCACGCCAGCAGCAGCGAGGCTTGCTTGCTTGACGAGCTTTCCGATTCTGCGTTCGTAAATAGCCTCCGCGACCTCCTCAGCTGTCTCGATCTCGTCGGTGAGCAGGCGGACCTCTTCTGAGCCGAACGGATCCCCCGCTCGTTCAGCCGCGTTCGTTCGCTCCTCTCGGAGGCTCTCGATATAGGTCGCAACAGACCGATAGAAATCATCAGGGAGTGGCTGGAGGCTGTCGGCACGACGCTCGTCCGCCTGTACCGATCTGAGGTCCTCCAGATTCATTCTTTTTCCTTTTCTGCACGTCCCCTCGTCATGAGGAAGACGGCCACGTACTCTGGGAGGCTGGTAACTCCCGCCGGTATCCTAAACGTTTCCCCCCCGAGGTCCACAGGCGGTCCGCCGTCAGTCCGCACCGTCACCTCGTGACCGACAAACGTCTCGGGAATGGTGTCGACGAGAGGATCAAACGTATCGAGTTCGTCCGGATCGATTGGCGTTACTCGGAGACCGGTCCCGCCATGGAGACTGCCAGGCAATCTGATGAGGCGATGGGTGTCAGTCGTCACAGGTTCGTCAATAGCTGCGCGTTCCGTCTCGATCGTTTCCTCCGTCAGGGCTTTGGCGAGCGTCCGAATCGCCGGGCCACCGAGTTCGATCTGTCCGTCTGCGAGGTCGGCCCGGTGTTCGTCTACGACTGTTTGAATCGCCGCCGCGCGCTTCTCGCCGATCATATCGAATGTTAGCAGCTGCTCCGTTGCTTCGGTTTCATCCATCGTCACCAATTCGTCAATATACGAGAGAAACCGATGGTGGACACGCCGTCCCCAGCCTCCGTCAGTCTCCAGCACGCGGCTCGTGGCGGAACCACGTTGTTTCGTGTGCACGAGGTCCTCGAATTCGACGCCCATACCCCGTATGTAGTCAACAATTTCTCGGCGTGCCTCGCGATCCAGATTCGCGACACCCTCGTCTCGAACGTGGACGTGGTACCCACGGCCGCCCGAGAACGCGAGTTCTAGTTCCTCGAAGCCGAAGTCAGCGCGGAGGATCGAGAGGAGATCCTGGAGTTCTTCCTTGCAGGCAGCGAGCATCGACGCATAACTCGCCTCGTCCGGATCGACGTCCGGGAGATGATCCGCATCCAAATCAAAAATCAAATCGGAGCCCTGCCAATCCTTCGCGCCCATCGACTCCGCGCCGGGATCGCGATAGCGACCCGCCGAGAAGTACACGTGTCGAGGGCGCTCTCGTGCCAGAAATCCCTCGAGATCTCCCAGGTCGAGGAGTGACTGGTGACGAATCATGGTCGTCCCCTCGCCCGCTGTCCAGGGGATATACCCCCACTCCCTGCGGTCAAGCGCCGGCGGTTGGGGGACCTCACTCCGGCGGTAATAATCACGAAAGCGCCCTCGAAGGTAGGCGCGGGTTCGCTCCTCCATCACCTCGAGATGACACCCTGGCAGACCAAATGACTATCGACGTGTCGGGAACACGTCTAGTTTCGTTGGTAGTTCCTCTATCGTGAGCGGTCGAACCCCTACTGATGGAGAGACACCAATCCGTATCTTGCTCGATAGCACCACCCGTACCGCATTCTTTCAGTAGTGTTCACTCGAATACCGCGATACACGGACCACGATAGGTACTAGCAGCTCTCTACTGTTGGTCGAATACAGTCACCCGACGCGGATCCACGTGTGTTATCGCCGGAGAAGTGAGGAAAGCGTATCGAGGACGCCAGTATTCTCTCCAAGGCGGAGATAATAGGCGTCACCGCCGTCCTCGTAGTAATCATCGATTCTGCGGACGATCTCAAAACCCAAATGGTCGTAGAAGGAGAGCGCTCCGCGGTTTGTCGTGCGTGCGTGGCATGATACCTGCTGGTGTTCTTCGACCACCCGCGCAACGAGGCGCTTCCCAAATCCCTCACCTTGATATTCTGGAGCGACAGCGAGAAAGAGGAGGTATCCATCGTTCCTGACCGCGGCGAACCCGATCAAGTCGTCCGCGTCGGGTTCGATATAGAGGTAAACTGTCGCTCGTCGGTATGCTTGACGGAAGAACCCGCGACGCTGTTTAAGTACATCTCCCCGCTCGCGAATGCGCTCTTTGAGTTCCCAGGCGTCGTCGAGGAACGCTTCGTTCCCCGGTTCCACCTCTCTGGTATCGACCGTGACGCTCACTACCGCGGAGGTAGGAAGCGGATTACTATAATTCCACCGTCGACCCGGAGACAAGCAGAATCGAGTCGAGTAGAACGTCTATGCCCCACGTGGTAGCTCTCTTCGTCCGACCAGCACCTCTAAGTCCCGATCCCCAAAACCTTTCGGTGACATGCAACTCGACCGACGGGATTTCTCTAAACTCCTTGTGGCAAGTGCGGTGGGGTCCATCGCTGGCTGCGGCGGTGACGCAGGATCGGGGATTTCCGACGAAGATCTCGAGGGGCGAACGCTGACAGTGGTCGGACAGACCTCTGCGTCTAGATCACAGCTTAACCCGTACGCGCTCCGACAGCGGGGTGTCTCGATCCGCGATTTCCTCGACCAGCTAGTCCTCCCTGTGCTCGATCCGACGGGAGACCCGCTCACCAGCGGTCACACATGGAACGTGGGCGATGTCGAAGTGTCCGTCCCCTGTGCTGTCTCCGAGTATCAGATCGACCCTCCGGACGGGTACACGCTCACCTTTGACGACAGGCTCACGTTCTGGAACGGGGAACCGTTAGACGCCCGGGCATTCGAACATCGAGACCGGATTTGGCACCTTCTGAACTGGAAGTTCGACGACGAGCGATCCTTTACTGGCGAGCTGCTATCCGACACCGAGTACCGACGGACCTTCCCGGACGGTCGGAATCGCCTCGAAATTGAACGGGAGCTGTTCCCCGGGAATCCCCCCTTTCCTCGGACATTTACAGATCCGTGGTACCAACAGCTCGTCGACGCGTCCTCGCAGGACGCCGTGGACGAGGTGTTCAGCGACCTCTCCGCTGAGGACATAACGTTCGCAACCTTCGCGGAGGAGGGATACGGCACTGGCGCATTTGCCCTCGAGTCCACTGAGGATATCTACACGAATAGCATCGTTGCGCGCGCTCGAGACGATCACCCGGTCGACAGCTCCATCTCGAATCTGCTGATCCAGTTGGCAGGTGGTCCGGAGAGCAACCAGATCCTCGCATCGACGCTCGGAAGCGGCGATATCGACGTCGGGAGTGCAATCATCGCAGATGAAGGGGGCGATCTCGACCGACAGTCCATTTCCGAGAACATCGCCCAACAAGGCCTCTACCACTCACCTCGTGCTCCCGGGACGCAATTGCTATTCAATTGGGGGAACAAGCATATCCGTCGACTCTGGGTCAGGCGAGCGCTCGTGGCTGCGATCCCCTTCGATGAGGCTATCTCGAACGTGTGGGGAGCGACCCGCAGCCCGCCGGTGCACCAAACTGGATTGCTATCGAGTGTCGATGAGGCAACGTTTGAAGACGACTTCCTCTCCGCCCTCCAGCAGTATCCGATGGAACAGGACGAGGAGACAGCGGGGCAGTGGCTCGAACGGGCGGGGTACCACGAGGAGAACAGTACATGGCAGTCACCGGATGGTGAAGCCCTGCAGGTACGAATGCTGATTGCGCGGGGGGATGCCACATCGAACACGCTTGGACAGACGATCGTCAATGGCCTCGATGCATTCGGGCTCACCGTTGCGCTCACGAATGCGCGATCTGATGGCTACGAGAACGCGCTGCAGACGGGCGACTACGAACTTGCGATCGGATCCACGCCAGGAGACTGGTCGCCTGTCAGACAGTACGCGGCGGATCTTTCGCTCGGTCGAGGAGGGATTGGAGGATCACCACTCTCGATTGGGGGGAATCCGCTCGACACGTGTAGCGAGGAGTCACGTCCCTTCTCTACGCCAGCCACGGTGACCCTTCCCGACGAGCCGGGAGCAATGACGATTGAAGGGGCATCCTACGATGGTGGTGGTGCCACCTACCAGCACGACGGGGGTATCGACGTCTCGATCTGTGAGGCGGCCGATCGATTGACCGCTCCCGACTCGGATGACGATGAACTCCAGGAGGCTGCCGAGATATGCGCACGGTGGTACAACTACGCGATACCGAATGTCGTATTCGCCCAGGATAGGATCGGGCTGATCGGCAACGTCGAGGAGTTCACGTTCCCAGCAGCTGAAAGCCCCGCGACGAAGGCGATGAGAAGCTGGACGACGAATCCCGCGCATTATCACGTCCAAGCAGGAATTATTCGATAAGATCCCGGTGAGACGCCTCGAGGAGGACGTCTAGAGCGTTTAATGCCCGCCGTACCAGCAGGCCCAAGCCACTCCAGCGAGTAGAGTAGGGTACATGCCCGATCAGCCGCCATCGGGATCGGATTCGAACGGGTACACCTCACTCGAACTTCTCCGTGAGGTTGTCTTGACCGGGATTGCGGTCGTGATTCCCGCGGTGATCTCCATCTATCTGCTTATTCTCGCGGTGAGTTTTCTCTCCGACCTCCTCTCACCACTGTCGGTACTCTTTCCCGGCGATCCCGCCTGGACCGACCACGTCATTGCCGTCGGCGTTCTCGGAGTTACCATCTTACTTGTCGGGTTCTTTGCTCACTTCCGGACTGGAGAACGAGCCGTCGGCTACTTCGATGCGGCCATAGAACGTATTCCTGGCATCGGGGCAATCTACCGGAGTTTTCGACGGATGAGCGATATCATGCTGAGCGGGGACGCTGATCACTTTCGTGGCGTGAAGCTGGTTCCGTTTCCGGACGAGAGTAGCTACGTCATCGGATTTGAAACGTCGATCACGCCGGAACGAATCACCTCGGCTACGGGAGTGGACTCGATGCGAACGTTGTTTGTGCCAATGGGGCCGAACCCGTTCATGGGTGGGTTCGTGATGCACGTCGCAGCTGATCGCCTGGTCGACGTGGACCTCTCCGTTGAGGAAGGGATCCGCGCTACAGTTACCAGTGGGGTCGTCATCAGCGATGAGGACTCCGACGGCACCTTCGAGGGACCGACCTGGGAGTGGTCCGACATCGAAGCCGTTCCGAAACTCGCTCACATTCGGGATGTTTCTATCGCTAGACTCGAGGAACTGGATACAGACAGAGTCGAACGGAAGCGACTCAAGGAACTGGAAGAGGAGATCAAATCACTCAACGTCGAGGAATTGGAGAATCGCCTCGTGGGTGACCAGACGGACCCTGACCTGGGTGACGATGTGCAATCTGGGGAGGAAGTGTGACGTACACCCTTCGCGATCATACGGCGGATGTCGCTGTCGAGGCAGCGGGCGAGACGATTGGGGACGTATTTAGTGCGGTCGCAGATGGCTTGGCGGGGGCGCAATGTGACTCGATTCCGAAGGCCGGTGATCGGTTCACAATCGAAGAGCGGGCGGAATCCCGCGAGGCACTTCTCTTCGAATTTCTCGACCGTCTGATCTATGAACGCGACGTCCGTGGTGTGCTCCCGACCGCGCATGAGGCGACGATACGTGAAGAGAATGGACAGTGGGTCGTTCGGGCTACAGCCTGCGGTGTCCCGCTTGAGGGACTGAGCGCCCGCGAGGTGAAGGCGGTGACGTATGCACAAATGCAAATCGAGGAGCGACCTGATGGCTGGTATGCGTACGTGGTTTTCGACGTGTGAGTGACCCGACACCCGACGAGGTAAAAGGAAGGCCGACCTAGGTGGTGGTATGACCGATACCTTCGAGGCCGACGGGATTACCCTGGAGAAAGTCCGGGACTACGTTTGGGAGCTGCCGAGAGAGGGGAATATGCGAGTACCTGGACGTGTGCTCGCGAGTGAAGCCCTGCTCGAGGAGATCGCCCAAGATCTCACGCTCACCCAGCTGAGAAATACGACCCACCTTCCGGGCATCCAGAAACACGCGATTTGTATGCCCGATGGCCACCAGGGATATGGATTCCCGGTCGGTGGCGTCGCGGGCATTGATGCGGAGGACGGGTGTATCTCGCCCGGAGCTGTCGGGTACGATATTAATTGCCTATCTGGTGATGCGGAGATTCACGTAGCATTCGGACAGCGGGTATGTATCCGTG
>CAZEDI010000005.1:0-58167 GCA_964510865.1 uncultured Halobacteriales archaeon | reverse complement strand
TCTTCGGGTCCCTCCTGGGGATGGTGTTCCTCATCAACCTTGGACGGATCGTCTTCGCGCCGCTGGTCCTCCCTCTGCAGGATGCCTTCCCCATTGACCAAGCGGGCGCCGGGATCCTCGTCTCTATTGCGTGGATCGGTGGTGCTATCGTGCGCGTCCCCACAGGGTATCTCCTGACGCGCGTCGCTCGCCACCGCGTCGTCATCGGTTCGGGCTTGTTGCTCGCCATGTCAGCCGTCGTGGCAGCGCTCGCGCCGGGGATCGAAGTACTCGCCGTCGCCGGGTTCTTCATGGGTATTGCCGGCGGTGCGTACTTCATCGCGGCCAATCCACTCGTGAGTGAGCTCTACCCGGAGCGCGTCGGTCGTGCGTTGGGTCTCCACGGGACGGCAGCACAGCTCGCAGCAGTCAGTGCGGCGCCGCTCGTCTCGGTCGTCCTCTGGATCTGGGATTACCGTCTCGCGTTCATCACCGTCGCCGTCGGCACGCTCACCGTCACCGCGCTCACCACGCGTGCGGCACGCCGTAGTGACTTACCTGACGTCGGGAGTGCAGACCGCGATCTCCTCGGCGCGATCCGCGAGCAGTGGCACCTCATCCTCACCGGTGTCGCACTCATCGGTGCACTCGGGTTCGTCTGGAACGGCGTCTTCAACTTCTACCCCTCGTATCTGACGGCGGCGAAAGGGCTCTCCGACCCGACCGCGAATGCCCTGCTCACGGTGGTCTTTGCCGCGGGTGTGCCGGCGTTCGCCGTGGCCGGGCGGCTCGCGGATCGGCTCCCCCATCTCCCGCTGATGTTCATCATCGTCGGTGCCTTCGGATTCTGTCTCTTTGGCCTCACGCTCCTCGAGGGTGTGGTCGCCTTGACCATCGCGACGATCGTCGTTGGTCTCGTCGTCCACAGCATCTTTCCTGTTATGGATACCTTCATGTTGAGTTCCCTCCCCGACGACACCCGTGCGAGCGCGTATTCGGCCTATAGCGGCGCGATGGCACTCGTCGGCGCAACGGGCAGTTCTGTCGTTGGCATCCTCACCAGCGAAGGCTATTCCTTCGAACTGGTGTTTCGTGGGTTCGCCATGCTCGTCTTCGGATTGCTTCTCTTCATGCTCGTGTTACGGGCGACGGGGCGATTACCCAGCGGGCGATCTACGCGGTGACGACGCTCGCCGGGAACGCCGGACTTTTAGTCATATTCCCATAATCCGGGATCGATGGAGTACGTGCAGGAGCGGGTGACCACGATTCACGACCTCGGGGGTCGCGTGCCTGATTCCCCGGCGGAGGAGACCTGCGTGGTCGTTCCCCTCTCCGAGCGTGATCACGCCAGCCTGGCTGCAGAGCGCACCCTCTCGGAGCTTGCTTCCTTCGATCCCGGGCGGGTGATCGTTGCCCTCCGAGCGTCGCGAGATGCGATTTCCATGGTCGACCGCTGGCTCGATACCTTCGACCTCCCGCTCGACGTACTCTGGTGCGACGCGCCCGCGACCATGAACCGCCTCGATCAGTTCGGGCTCAACGGGAGCGCGGGCAAGGGCCGCGATGTCTGGTTGGCACTTGGTGCGGCCGCGAACACACACGAGTACGTTGCAGTCCACGACGCGGACAGTACGACGTTTGCACGGGACGATCTTGCCCGCCTGCTCTCCCCCCTCGAGACTGATATCTCGTTTGTAAAGGGATACTACGCCCGTGTCGAGAATCGGCGTCTGTACGGCAGGCTCTTTCGACTCTTCTATGTCCCACTCGTCCGCGCGCTCCGCGAGTTGGCGGACGCCCCGATTCTACAGTACCTCGACGCGTTCCGTTATGGCCTTTCGGGAGAGTTCGCTGCGACAGCCGAGTTCGTGCAGTCGATGCGCGCGGAGCGACGGTTCGGTCTCGAAGTGAGCACCCTCGGCGAGGCGTTTGACCATGCGGGCTTCGAGCACTCAGCACAGGTCGATCTCGGTCGCTACGAGCACGATCACCGGGCCGTGGGCGGGCCGTCGGGTCTCGCGGAGATGGCTGAGGAGGTGGCCGACGCACTCCTCCGGGTGATCCACGAGCGGGATGTCACCCCTGACTATGAACTGCTCCCCGAGACGTACCGAGAAACAGCGACGCGGCTCATCGACCAGTACGCGGCCGACGCATCGCTCAATGGCTTCGAGTATGATCGGACGGGGGAGTACGAACAAGTCGACGCGTACGCCGGGGCTATTGCACCACCGGGGGATGATGATCGGATGCCTGCGTGGCGAGACGTCGAGCTCGACCCGGCCGATATCCTGGCGGATTCACGGACGGCACTTCTCGAACACGCATAACGGGGGAATCTTGGTCCCGGGGGGCGTGACATCGCACGATGGATCCGACGCCAGATGAGCTTGCGGGCGTGACAGACCTCTTTGGCGCTCTTACCCGGGTGGAACTCCACACGGCGATCGAAAACCTCGCGGCTCGATCGGGGAGCACGTTCGATCCGGATGTCGTCGACGACTGCATCGATGAAGCACTCGAGACGTACGTCCTCCTCGAGGTGGAGACGGATGACGGCGCAGTCTACGGACCCGGCCCTGCTGCGTTCCCTGTTCTCCCCGAGCACGGTGGAGACCTCCCGCATATGATGGACGTTCCCGAGCGACCTGTCGACCGCGTCACCTTCGCTGAAGCCGCCGAGGAGCGGCTCACCGCAGACGCTGTTGCGGCGATCACTGCCGGAGACGACGACCAGATAGCGGAACTACTCGACCGATGCTATGAGATCGACGCATGGGCGTCGATGGATCTCTCGGAGACCCGTGATCGACTCGCAGACGCGTTGGGCGAGTGACACAGACTCCTACCTGCCCGGAACCACGACGTGCTCGGATGGCGCGTGAATTAAGGCGGATCCGTTGTTTGTCTCGCACATGAATCTCGGCCGGGTCGCCGCCTACGAGCCGACCACGATCGAGGCTGTCTCGTCGGAGGCGGCGGTGCTCGTGCCGGTGATCGAACACGAAGCGGGAGTTTCCCTGCTGTTCACGAAGCGTGCGGATCACCTCGGCGAACACGCCAGCCAGATGAGCTTCCCCGGCGGGAGTCGGGAGCCGAGTGATGGATCGCGCTATGAGACGGCACTCCGGGAAGCGACTGAGGAAATCGGTCTCCGGCAGGACGAGGTAGATTTCGTCGGACGCCTCGACGACATCCACACCGTTACTGGGTATGTCGTCTCTCCCTTCGTCGCCCGGGTCCCTGATCGCGAGTACGACCCTGATGAGCGCGAAGTGGCGGAGGTAGTCCTCTTGACTGTCGATGACTTGCTCGATCCTGCAAACATCGAGGTCGAACGCCGCGAACACCCGGCAGGCGGCGAGGTGCTCGTCCACTTCTTTCACGTCGACGGCTATACGGTCTGGGGTGCCACTGGTCGGATTCTCGTCCAACTGCTCGAACTCACGACCGACTGGCGTGCTCCAACAAGTCCGGATCACGTGATCGATCCGGAGACCGATCCCAGGTGATGGGGCGAATTTCCCATCGAACGATACGCTTTTGCGACCCACGCGGATATCGCTGTGCAACGATGGTCGACGACTCGGCAGATCGCGTTCCACTGGAGTAGAGATGGTATGCTGACTGACGCAAAAACGATTCGCGAGACTGGACTCGATGGAGTGGCGCTCAAACCCGCGAAGTGTGATCTCGAGACCGCCCTCTCCCTCCCCTTCGATCGAATCACGATCGACTACGAAGGTCGGGACCACGTTCCGTCCCGAGATGTCCTCGAACGACTCGCAACCGAGTTCACCGTCAGAGTGACAACCCCGGTGCGGGCAGATGGGTTCGATCCACTGGGCGACGACTCGCTGATCCAGGCACTCCCCGACCGGGCGGGCCGACTTCTCGTCGCTGGGCATCCAGCGTACTTGGACGACCACGAGGCGGCCCGTGCCATCGCACCCCGTCTGGGAGCTGCACTCACGGCCACGGATGATCCATGGGTGGGGACGGAAGGGATCGAACGGCTCGCGATCGCAGTCGATGCAACGCAGTTCGAGCTCCTCTCTCCCGATATAGAGCGCGAACTACGTGCACTCCGGGCAGCGGGTTTCGATCGCGGTATCGCCGTCTACGCGCCGACTGTACTCTCAGCTGATGACGCGACGATCCTCGACGCCCTCGGTCCATATGTGGCCAGGCGCCCGCAGGTACAGACGCAGCTCCCCACAGACGCAGACACTGACTCCTGTGTTACAGGCCGGGCCCGGACTGTGCTCCTCGACGCGGTCGAGGACTACGCGCTCGTCGGTGACGTCGAGACCGTTCGTGATCGAATCGAGGCCGTGAAACGGGCTGGCGCTGACCACGTCATCGGTTATCCGGCTCGCGGGCTAGGCGAGTTCCGCGTGTGACACTCGAGGAGGTTCGAGCGAAACGGTGGTATCGTGCCAAAACTTCCGTTACGCAGCCGAGTCGCCGGAGTCAGTGTCGGACCCGTCGGTGGTGTCTCCATTCTTCTCCTCACCCTCGTCGACCTCCTCGGGTTCTCCGTCTGTCTCTTTTGTTTTCACGCCGGGATCAGCGGTCGCCGAGCCGTCGGACGTCTCCTCTCCAGCGAGCCGCTTCGGAATCCGTACCTCGAGGGTTCCGTTCTCTCCAAGAGTAGCGCTCGCGTGCTCGGGATCGATTCGGGCCTCCTCAGGAAGCTCGACCCGACCATCGAGCGAGAGGCCTCGACCGGGGAATCGCATCTTGAATCCTTCTCGGAGCTCCCGGAAGCGATCAACGCGGACCAGGACGGCTCCATCGCTGTATCTGACCTGTACATCACTGGCTTGGGCGCCTGGGGCGTCGAAGACGACCAGATACCCGTCGTCTGACTCCAGCAGGTCAGCGGGAAGGGGAGCACGCTCCTGAACTCGCGCCGCGGCCCGGCCGACCTGTTCTACGACCGTACGACCAACGGTTTCGCCGACCCGGCGGAACGTCCCCATCATACCGGTAGTTCCTGGAGACACTCGACACCGTTACAGTACGGACACTGGAAATCCTCGACACCCGTGTTGTCGGGCATGTCGTACGAGTAATGGAGTTCGAACATGTCGAGCTCGCATTCGTCACTGGTGCAGGCGACCTCGAGTGTGGCTGGCATACGACGGTATAGCGGCTACTGGGGCAAACCACTTGCGGCAGTCGAAGCCCACAAAACCTCCTGTCCGCCCCTGCTACGGTAGCAAGGCACCAAGGTATATCACCCTCCCTCGAATGTGACTCGGATATGGCCGATGACGAGTCTCGCAACGGGCCATTCGTGGAGATCCCGCCCGGCGGGCTATTCGAGGGTTTGGCGGACGTGCGGGTCGAGTTGGCGTGGAATCCATACGACGCCGGCCTCTTCACGGATAAGCTCTATCGCCACGTCGAACGGGAGGAGGCCACGTTTCGGCTCGACGCGACGCATGGTTCCCTCTATACGGCCGTTGCGATCAGTGTCGCATCGAGTTTCACGGTCGAGCTTATCTCGGAGATCGGGCGGTATCTCCTCAAACGAAGACGGGTGGCGAAGGACGCGAACCGTGTCGTCGATCGGACCTATGTCGTCGTCGTTGTGGACGGAGTCGACCACGGGGTCGAGGTAACTGACGACGGAGACATCGACGAGTTACGAAACCTCGCTCGTCGAAAGGGGACGGGGACACAGGCGACGCTCAACGACTTCTAACTACAGACGATTCGTGTGCGGGACCGGATACCAGGCGGTGGGCTAGTTCTACCAGGCGTGTGAACAGACCGTCCCGAGTATGACTAGAGGGTGGCGTTTCTTTCACACTCAATCGTCGGACGCCGATTCCGTCGGGTGCGACCGGGTAAACGGATGTGGTGGGAGACGAAGATCGTCGAGGTCAGGGAGGTGCTTGATGTTATACACCACCTGTAGCTCGTCGGTGACTGGTGCCCCCATACATGAGAGGCGAATCCCCTGATCGATCATTTCGGGTGGAAGGATGTGGTCCACAGGCTGGCCGAGTTCACCGTCCGTGAGTGCGATTGCGCAGTTTGCGCACGCCCCGCCCCGACACGCGAATGGCCAGACTTGACCGCAGCGTTCGGCCCCCTCGAGCAGATACTCGTCGGGTCGAACCTGGATACGTCCATAGTCGCTCGAATCGAGATCTGCCTGGGCAGCCTTCTCGAAGAGATCCTCGTCGTCGAGCGTCCATTCGTGATCGTCGAGTGCTTCGTAGTTGAGGTATTCCACCTCGGTCGCCGCCTGGCGGTGCACGCCGCTCTCGCCGGCCTCCTCGTTCACCGTCCCCTCCGTCAGCTCCTCGTAGGCTGCCGATACGAGCTGGAATTCCTCGGCGGACCCGCCGTGATCGGGGTGGGTCTCTTTTACCCGTTGCCGGTACGCCCGATCAATCGCCTGCTCGTCGGCGTCCGGATCGAGGCGGAGGACATCGAAGGGCGACTCCATGGGATCGCTAGCGGTTTCGTGATGTTAAAGCCTCCCCGTACATCCACCACGCGTTCGACACCCCGTTCGCAGTCAGCATCCATTCGAAACCACAGCGTCAAGCGTTAATGGCGCGCCGCCTGACTATCTGGATATGACCGATTCGTCTGCCGTCGAACTCGTCGCCATTGCGGCCATCGCCGAAAACGGTGTCATCGGCGAGGAGGGCGATCTTCCCTGGGATAGTATTCCCGAAGATCGTCAACAGTACCGGGCACGCGTGGCGAGCGACCCCGTGATTCTCGGCCGTCGGACGTTCGATCTCATGCGTGACGACTTGCCCGGCCGGGCTCAGATCGTCCTCAGTCGATCGACGCAGGAGTTCGATATCGATACCGCCCACCATGCCTCCGGTGTCGAGGACGCGCGGGAAATCGCCGCAAACCTCGGGGCGAGGCGTGCGTACGTGATCGGAGGAGCCGAGATCTACCGCCTGTTCTTGCCGCACCTCCACCGAATGTTTCTCAGTCGCATCCCGGGTGACTACGAGGGAGACGCGACCTTTCCGTCCTGGAACGAGGCTGATTGGACCCGCGTAGCCGAGGCTGAGTACGACGATTTCACGCTCCAAGAGTGGGTGCGGAATTCGGCATCCTGACCCAGGGGCCTGACACCGCACGCGTTTTAGGCGTTGGCCGTCAATACCCGACGATGACTGCTCCCGGGGCACTCTCGGTGACTATCGTCGATGGCTACGTCGACGAACCTGCACACTTCGGTGTGCCCCCATATGTTTCGACCTATCCGCGGTACACGGCAGGCGCGCTACGTGATGCGGGGGTCCCCAAGGAGCAGATCACGTACCACACGATCGACGAACTGCGAGACGACCGACAGACGTGGGCGGACGTCGCTGGCGCAGATCTCACAATTTACGTCGGGGGAATGACCGTGCCTGGCAAGTACGTCGGTGGCACGCCGGCCGAGCCGGATGAAGTAAAAGAGATCGCCTGGACTGCGAAGGGCACGACGCTTATGGGTGGCCCAGTTCGTTTCGGGGTCGGCGAGGAGAACGCTGGTGCGATCGAGGCGGAGCGCGACGACCTCGACTACGACTTCGTCGCCAAGGGCGACATCGAGGCGGCTGCCCACGACCTCGTCTCGAGCGGACTCGAGGGCTTTGGCGATCGCATGCGTGACAACGCGGAGATCTCTCGTTGGGCCAGGGACGGTGCATTTATCGTCGAGCACCATCCAAACCACCCCGACTACCTCATCTGCGAACTCGAAACCTCACGGGGGTGTCCGTACCGCTGCTCGTTCTGCACGGAACCGCTATATGGTGCCGATCCGACGTTCCGGTCGCACGATTCCGTCGTGGGTGAGGTCGATGCACTCTCGGATACCGGTGCCCGTCATTTCCGCCTCGGCCGTCAGGCGGATATCCTGGCCTACGGTGGCACTGGCGAAAAGCCGAATCCGGACGCCCTCCGGGAACTCTACACCGGGATTCGCGAGGTAGCACCCGACCTGGAGACGCTGCACTTGGACAATATGAACCCTATCACGATTGTCCGGTGGCCCGAGCTCTCCCGGGACGGAATCCGGATCATCGCTAACCACAACACACCGGGGGACACTGCGGCCTTCGGGCTCGAGTCCGCCGATCCCCGTGTGCAAGCGGAGAACAATCTCAACGTCACCGCGGAGGAATGTTTCCGTGCGGTGGAGATCGTCAACGAGGTAGGGGGCTGGCGACCCGGTGATCGCACTGATTCCCCACATGATGACGCTGACAGTCGAACCCGGCTGCCCAAACTTCTCCCCGGCATCAACCTCGTTCACGGGCTAAAGGGCGAGCGGAAGGAGACGTTTGCGCACAACAAGGCGTTCCTGCAACGGGTCTACGACGAGGGCTTGATGCTCCGGCGGATCAACATCCGGCAGGTCATGGCGTTCCCGGGGACGGATATGTCCGAAACCGGCGCCGAGATCGCACACGACCACAAGACGTTATTCAAGCAGTACAAACGGGAGGTTCGCGAAAAGATCGACAATCCGATGCTGCAACGCGTCGCCCCGGTGGGGACTGTCCTTCCTGACGTCCACCTCGAGTACCACGAGGACGGCCGAACCTTCGGGAGACAGCTCGGGACATATCCGCTCCTCGTCGGCCTCCCCGGTGAGCGTACACTGGGGGAGACAATCGACGTGGCAATCGTCGATCACGGCTACCGATCGGTGACGGGTGTCCCGTACCCACTCGACCTCAACGATGCATCCATGGATGAGCTCGAAACGATCCCCGGGATCGGCAGTCAGACTGCCGGGAACGTCGTCGTCAACCGTCCCTACGATTCACCTGCGGACGCGCCTATCGACGCGGACGTGCGGGACATCACGACGGCACAGAGACAACGAGGCGCTGACTAATTCGGACGGATTTCGCATTCTCACCGATATCACTACCCTATTCTCTCTGGGAGCCTACGGAGTCCCGCTCTCGAGCTGGAACCGGTCGCGCATCCTGTGATTGTGCGAAACGCGTCGTCGGAGATTCCTTCGAGGTACAGATCGCTAGTGATCGTCTTCGCGCCACTTGTGCTTGCATTCGGTACAGACGAAAAAGCGCGTTTCGGACTCGTCGGCAGATCGGATCTGCTGCATGTACCAGTAAGCGCGGTCGTTGTCGCAGTGGGGACAGGAAGCTTCAGTCTCGGGCAGGCCTTCGTCGCCGTCACCCGCTGATTCCACGATCTCGCTGACCTCCTGATCTTGCGTAATGACGTACTCGGCCTCAGGATTGGTTGGTGTCGAATGTCCACAGCTCCCACAAACCCATAGCTCCCCTTCCTTCTTCATCATCGACCCGCACTCGTCGCAGAATTCCATTGGTGGCGAGCGTAGCCGTCGGGACTGTTTAAGAGCGATGATTCGATCTATTGCTCGATGCCCGGGAAGGTCATTCGAACGCGGGATCCCGGTCCTCGAGGAACGCCGCCATCCCTTCACGTTGGTCGTGGGTCCCGAAGCGCTCGGCGAAGAGCTCACGTTCACGGGCGAGTCCCGCTGATTGCGTCATTTCGAATCGGGCATTGAGTGCTTCCTTCGTGGCCCGGAGTGCACCACGTGGCTTCTCGGCGAGTTCAGTGGCTAGTTCCGAGACGTAGTCCTCAAGTTCGTCGTGGGCGACGACGTCACCGACGAGTCCGCATTCGTACGCATCCTGGGCATCAATACGGTCGCCGAAATAGAGCAGTCGTCGGGCGAGTTCATCACCGACGTGGCGTGGGAGTCGTTGCGTGCCGCCGAACCCCGGTATAACACCCAGCTCAATTTCGGGTTCTCCAAGCACTGCCCGCTCAGAGGCGACACGGAGGTCACACGCGAGGGCGAGTTCGAGTCCGGCCCCAAAGGCGTACCCGTTGATTGACGCGATCACTGGCGCGGGAAATTGTTCGATGGACTCGCAGAGACCGTGGCCTTGTTCTGCAAATGCTGTCGCGTCTGTCGGGGAGAGATCCTGCATGTAGGTGAGGTCGCCACCAGCGATGAATGCATCGTCACCTGCTCCCGTCAAGACGACCACACGCGCATCTTGCTCGACCGACCGGAGTGCGTCGTCGAGGTCGTCGATCGCTTCGGGAGTGAGCGGGTTCATTCTTTCGGGCCGATCAAGGACCAGTGTCGACACGTCGCCTCCGTCGATCCGAACAGTGCCGGTCATGTATGTGACGTGGTCGATCGTGGCAAAGCACTTTTCGGCAGATGCACGCGATTCATGGTTCTTCTGAGGAGAATACGAGATTGATGGGCGGAAAGATATCAAATAAAAATATATACTATAAACTGATATAAAGATAGAAATGGAATCGGATGAGGGGTGTATTTATCAAAATAAGTAAATATTGGAAAGAGGATTTCAACGGTATTTAACCCTGAATAGTGGGGGATTACTACTTAATAATATCATTCTACTGCTATTTTCCCGCTTCTTCGAACTATTATTACTAAATTGCCTGTAATAAGCCTATACTCCCAGTAAATATCGCTTCATGGAAAAATCTGTCATCCCAATAAATTACAATAAATAAATAATAGAAAACAAAACTAAATAGAATCATAGAAGAATTCTGATACTATTATTTGCGGAATATGCAAGCGAGAATATACTATCTACCCATGAACAAACCGAATGCCTCGGGACTTGTCCTGGGGCGGTTCACACCGTGTTCAGCCTGCTTTGTTATGACAATTATAGGGGTGTCATGGTTCTGCCGAAAATTCACATATAACAAACAAGGGTACTATTCAGGAAGAGATCGGCCCCATGCGTTCGTCTGTGCGCAGGCGGGGGTAGTCCCCGTCACGCTATCATCGCAACCTGGCAACATGAATATTCACCATATGAGAAAACGACGTGCTCCTAATAGTGTTTGTACTTCAACGTGATGATATTTGCAGCGTTTCGGACGTCATCGACTAGTTCCTCTGTGTTCTCGACAAAGCGGCTCCGCGGTCCCGACAGGGAAACCGCTCCAATGATGTTCCCGTCAGGATCCTCGATCGCCGTTGCGAAGGCCATTACGCCCTCCCGGCGATCCTGATCCTCGATCGAGTACCCACGTTGCCGTGTCTCGGCGAGTTCCCGTTGCAGTTCCTCACGAGTGGTAATTGTGTACTCTGTCGCTTGGGGAAGGCCATGTTGCTGGATGATGTGATCGACCCGCTCTTCGGGGAAGTGTGCGAGCATCGCTTTCCCAAGCGACGTCCAGTGCATGAATGTGTGCTCCCCGCTGGGGGCGTTGTCGAAGATCGCTCCCGGTTCCTCGGACGTATAGAGAAGCACCCGTTTTCCGTTCTCCTCGATACCAAGATTCGCGACCTCCCCCGCTGTTCGTGAGAGCTTATCGATCTCTGGCTTTGCGGTCTGGTATACGCGTAGTCGTTGGCGTTCTCGACCTCCGATCTCGAGAAATCGAAGTCCCACCCGATACTCCTGCCCGTCTTTCACCACGTATCCAGCGTTCACTAACGTCGCCAGATGGACGTGGACCGTACTCTTCGGTAGTTCAACGATGTCTGCCATTTCCGAGACGCCCATCGGTCCCCGCTTCTCTAGTTCTTCAATCAGATTGAACGAAGATTCAACCGCCTGGATCGTGGTTGGCGGCTCACCCGTGCCATCCTGTGTCATAGGAGACCTCAGGGGGGATTCTTACTAAACGTTTGTACTGATTTCACCGTGTATATGGCCAGAAAATCTTCTTTTCGTTCAGTCGCAGTGTCACCAACGTCCCCCCTTCTCCGTTCAATCCTATTAAATATGGATATTATATATAATAATATAATTATATTATCGAAGAATAGTATAACCTGCATGATTATTCACTCTATACTGTTCATCATCGTTAAACAAAAAACCGAGCTGCACGCGTCCTTGCCCGAAATCAGATCTTGGGATAGTTATAATTCAATCAACGAGACAACGTATTTCGAGATGGGACAAATCACATGGTCGAACTGAGATCCACAAATGTACCAGGGCGCTTGCGTAGTGGTATGACACCCAGTGGATCTACCTAACCCTGGAATTTATTAGGTCTCATGTGTGAGATATCGACACGCATGTCCGACGGGAGCGGCGGGTCTGATCATCGCGTAGAGCCATCAGCCCTCCAGGAGTTCGCTTACGAGGTGTTAGTTCGTGCCGGGGTTGCGGAGAAACACGCTACGATTGTCAGCGAGGCTCTCGTCAGGGCCGATCTCCGAGGTGTTGATTCCCACGGCGTGGCAAGATTAGAAACATACGTAGAGAAGTTCGAAGGAGGTGGGTTCAATGGAGACCCTGACATTACTGTTGATCGGGTAGGTGAGGCCGCTGCACTCGTGGAAGCGGACGACGGGCCTGGACAGAGTGCGGGTGTGCGGGCTATCGATACATCGATGAAGTTGGCCGACGACACTGGCGTTGGTATTGTCGCGGTCACCAACAGCAATCACTTCGGAACTGCAGCACACTATACAGAACGTGCCTCCGGAGAAGAATTTATTGGCATAGCTATGACTAACGTTGGTTCAGACGTCGTGCCTTTTGGTGGTATCTCCCCTTTTCTTGGGACTAACCCGATCTCGTTCTCGATTCCCACGGACCGAGATTTTCCTATCACACTTGACATGGCTACAAGTGTGGTCGCCATGGGTAAGATTGACCACGCGACCGGTGAAGGTGAAGAAATTCCTTCCGATTGGGCATTCGATGAAGCGGGCAACCCGACGACGAATCCTGAGGAAGTTGCTGCACTTCGACCAGTCGGTGGGCCAAA
Source organism: uncultured Halobacteriales archaeon (assembly GCA_964510865.1). Taxonomy (GTDB): domain Archaea; phylum Halobacteriota; class Halobacteria; order Halobacteriales; family Hikarchaeaceae; genus CAZEDI01. The sequence goes on along the minus strand of CAZEDI010000005.1, from coordinate 45,414 downwards.
AGGGTTCGGGCTCGCGATCGTGGTAGATGTCCTCTGTGGCATTGTAACCGGGGTCGGGACGAGTCCCTCGATCGGTGCCCTCTATGACGACTTTGAGGAGTCAATGCGTCTTGGTCACTTTTTCGTCGCGATTGACCCCAGTGTCTACCGGCCAATTGAGGCATTCCTGTCCGATGTGGGAGCGTACATTGACCGTCTCAAGGAACAAGAACCACAGGACAACGTCACGGAGATTAGGGTGCCGGGAGAACTCGAGGCCCTAGCAATGCAACAGAATCAACGGGAGGGAATTCCCTTGAACGATGATGCCCGAGCGGGGATTAGATCGTTGTCTCAGCAATACGAACTCCCACTGCCGCCAGGGATGGCCTAAAATCGACAGTTGATTGCCCGAATTGTTAGATATTTTTAACAATTTTTTTATACCCGAGGTAGGTAGATGTAGTTATGGGCGAGAGTGACAAGCATACTGGATCGTCCAGCCAGTACAGTAATACAACGTATCGATCGAGTCCCATTCGGTCGCGACGAGCATTTCTAGCGGCAACCGCAGCGACAAGTACGGCCCTGTTCGCAGGCTGTGGAGGTGATGGTGATGAGAATGGCGGCAATACGGGAACCACAGAGGGAAGCCCGGGCCAGGAGACCGTCGAGTTGCTCTGGTGGCATCAGGAAAACGTCCAGGCAAGGATCGACCGGTTTGAACAGCTAAACCAGTCCTTCATGGACGAACACCCGAACATCGAGGTCCGACAGGAGCCTCAAACGTGGGGTGGTATCTATGGCAAACTCCAGAGCGCACTCAGTGCAGGAAATGAACCAGATTTCTGGTTTAACACCCCGATTCTGGCACAAGAGTTCCATGCCCGGGATCATCTGGCGGACGTTTCGGAGATGCAAGACGAACTCAACAGCGAATACTCGTACTTCGACGAGACTGTTAGCCAGTATACCTACGATGACGGCCAGTGGGGTATCCCCAATTGGAATAAGGGATTCCAATACTTCTGGCGATCCGACACCTTCGGTGACGTAGACAACTGGCCGCCGGAGGATTGGGAACAGTGGCAGAGTGGCATGGCAGAGGTCACTGGCGGCGATGTAAACGGGTTCGTCCTTGGGGCTGCCAACACCCATTTCGCCTACAAAGAAGTGTACAACATCCTTGCGATGAAAGGGGCTCACATATTCGGCCCTGATGGGGGCGTCATGTTCAATACAGACGAGACGGTCCAAGCATTGGACTTCTACAAGCAAGTCTGGAATAGCGCCGTACCCGGTTCTGCTGTCGACTGGAGTTGGCCAGAGTGGGATCGCTCGCTCCGCGAAGGCACTGTCCACTCCTCTTCCTGTTACACCGCACCGATACCATATCTTGACGAGAGCCAGCAACAAAATTGGGATACACTTGAGGCAGGCAATCCCACGCCGGCTGATGGCGGGCAGTGGGGTGGTGGTCAAGACGCCCGATTTGTCTCTATCGACGGGGTCTCAGTCTTCAATGAGGACAAGATGGACGCCATCACAACGTACATGAAATACATCCACAGGCCGGACGTGTATGGTACGTGGATGCGTGAACTCAACCCGACCTTGTTTGTTCCCGTCCATGAGGAGGGGATGAACGCAGACGCATACTGGGAGGGAGCCCACGCAGACGGTGTCACCAGAAAGATGGTCGAGGTACAGCAGAACCTGGATAATATGGCCTATCCAGGCTTGACGGGAATGCACCAGGAAAACAACACCTACGTTGGGCAGGGTATCGGCGCTATCGAAGGAAGCTTCCCATTGGGAAGTATCGCAAATCAGCTAATCAACGAGGACAGATCACCCCAGGAAGCAGCCGAGTGGGGGCAGAGCCACCTCGAAGACGTGACTGGTATTGGCGCTAGCAACGAGTTGTGATCATGCCTCGGGAAGGTAGCCGAGGACGGTCATTGTGCAGCGGACCTCCCCGTGGAGGGGTACCGTGAGTGTCGTGGATCGCGTGACAGGACTGCGATCACGGGTGAGACAAAATCTCGATGAAAAGAGCCTTGTCGGTATTGCCTTGATAGCACCGGCAATACTCCTCATCCTTGGCGTTCTCATCTACCCGTTTCTCGATGCGATTCGAATGAGTTTTGTGAATATTGACACCGGAGAGTTCATCGGGCTCGCACATTACGAATGGCTCCTCTCTCAAGACAACTTCTGGTCGTTCACCGGGAAGACCATCCTTTGGACGGCTGGAAATCTGGCACTCCAGGGCTTTTTCGGTGTCACGATTGCAATAGCTCTCAACCGGGCCTTCCCGGGACGGAGCGTCCTGCGAACCCTGATCCTCATTCCATTCGTCATCCCGACAGCGGTAACGGGCATTCTCTGGCGATGGTTGTTCAATGGCTCCTGGGGCCCGATCAACGTGATTTTACTCGACCTTGGCGTGATCTCTGAACCATTTACTCCCTTGGTCAACAACTCTCTCGCCCTTCCGATGGTCACACTCATTAATGCATGGCGCTGGACTCCCTTGGTCGCGCTGATCGTCTTTGCAGTACTCCAAACCATACCAGACGAAGAATACGAGGCAGCACGCATCGAAGGGGCAAACCTGCTCCAAGAGTTTTATCATGTCACTTACCCACATCTCGCGAGTGCATTGACAGTCCTCGGGTTACTGGGATTACTCATTACATTCAACATCTTCGATATGATTTGGGTTCTCACACGAGGTGGGCCTGGAACCGGTACAACGACACTTCCGGTGTTCATCTACGAGGTGGCATTTAATCGGCAGGCTATTGGCCAGGGGAACGCGATTAGTGTCGCACTGCTCGCCATGCTTCTCGTGTTCGTGATTTTGTTTTTCTGGCGGAACGATGTCCTTGAACGGGGTGACACGCAGTGAGCACAGCTCGTTCCACATCCCGACGTATCACGAACGGATTTCGATATCTCTACCTAGCAGTGATGGCTTTCGTGTTCCTCTTCCCCTTCTACTGGATCGTCAAGACATCCCTTCAACCAGGAGATGTCATCACTTCCTCGGAGTTCCATCTTATCCCACCAACTTTCACATTCGAGCATTATACTGAGGCGCTCGAAGGTGGTGAAATCGTGGGATCGATCATCAACAGTCTAATCGCCGCCATCGGGACGATGGTCCTCACCACCGTAATTGCACTTTTGGGCGCGTACGCCATCAATAGGTATGTATTCCCGGGTCGTCGCCACGCAGCCAGGCTTGTCCTCTTAACATACATGTTCCCCAATACTGCACTAATCGTACCCATGTATCAGCTGATGTCTTCCTACGACCTCCTCAATACGCCGTGGGCGCTAGTGTTTATCCACACTATTCTGGCACTTCCTTTCTGTCTCTGGATACTGCAGTCCTACTTGGAGAGCATTCCTCGGGAGCTGGAAGAGGCAGCGATGGTCGAGGGTGCAAGCCGTCTTGGAGCATTCCGCCGTGTTACCATTCCGCAAGCTGCCCCTGCTATCTTGGCGACAGCGATTTTAGCGTTCATCATTTCGTGGGGAGAATACATGTTCGCCTACGTCCTTACAACGAACTCGGCGAAATACACTGTTCCCGTTAAAATTCTCCAGTTGCTCGGAGGCTACCGGGTCGATTGGGGACTGCTCTCCGCAGCAAGCGTCATTGTCGTTCTACCGGTCTTGGCGTTATTCTGGGTGATGGTAAAGTACCTGGGACGCGGTATTGCACGTGGCACGGGGGCGATCTAATCATGCCAGACAAGATACGACTTGAAAACATCACGAAGCGGTTTGGTAACGTCGTTGCGGTCGATGACGTCTCGGCGTCATTCTCGGAGGGAGCATACACAATGATTCTGGGGCCATCAGGGAGCGGCAAGTCGACGCTCCTTCGAATCATCGCGGGTTTGGAAACACCGACGGAAGGGACAGTCTCCATTGACGGAGAAGATGTTACTGACACCGCTCCCCGTGGTCGTGCACTAAGCATGGTTTTCCAGAACCTTGCACTCTGGGATCATAAGACAGTCCGTGACAATATGGAGTTCGGTCTAAAGATGCACGGGGTCGACAAGTCCGAACGCCAGTCACGGGTAGAGGAAATTGCCGAACTCCTCCAGATCGAAACCAAACTAGACGCCAACCCGACTACCCTTTCCGGAGGAGAGCAACAGCGTGTCGCATTAGGTCGAAGCCTTGTCCGCCAGCCGGAAGTAGTGCTTCTTGATGAACCACTGTCGTCGCTCGATGAGCGGCTCAGGCTAGAAATGCGGACGGAATTAAAGCGAATCCAGCAGGAGACGGAGACGACGTTCATCCACGTGACGCATAACCAAGAAGATTCAATGACGGTCGCCGATGAGATCCTCTTGATTGATGAAGGAGAAATCCAGCAATTTGGCCCGCCCCTTGATCTCTATCATACTCCTCGAAACGAATTTGTTGCTGATTTCATCGGCTCGCCAAGCATGAACATTTTCGACGCCACATTCATCTCAGACGAAGACGGACCTACGTTAGAACTTAACAACGACAACCAACTTGCCATCCCCGATGGGTGGGTCACTTACTTCGAGGAGCGCGTCCCCGAAGGTCAGGTCCGAGTCGGAATCCGTCCTGAGAATCTCATAGTTGATGGGGATGATGATCTCACAATCGATGGTACGGTCACTATCGTTGAAACATTCGGCGACTACAGCTGGTACTATCTCGAGACTGGGATTATTGAAGAATTCATCGTCCAGTCCGCTGATGAGGGGGTGATGCGTTCATTGTCCTCGGGTGACACGGTTACCGTATCAGTATCACCGGACTCAATACATACCTTCGATCCGGCAACGGGTGAAGCATTCGGCACGGCACGGGTGACCGACCAGACACACGCCATGGAGGATGAACGTGCCGAAGAGTCGGCAAACTGACTCCCCTTGACCTAATCTTTATGCAATTGCTGTGTGTCACGACGACTCATGGAGCTCGGACTTGCGGGTCGAACAGTAATTGTCACCGGAGGTTCTCGTGGTATTGGCAAGGCTATCGCGGCGTCATTCCTCGAAGAGGGTGCGGCCGTAGCAATCTGTGCGCGGAATTCTGATGTGCTCGAACGTGCTGCGGAGGACCTACGTGGTTCGGGTGAGCTCCTTCCGATCGAAGCTGACGTCACCGACTCGGATGACGTGGTACGACTTGTTGATCAGACTGTCGAGTCGTTGGGTGGCGTGGACGTACTCGTGAACAATGCGGGGACTGTAGGAAGTGAATCAACTCTTGATGAACTCACATTGACGGAGTGGGAGGAGGTATACGACGTGAACCTAAAAGGCACAGTCCGTGCCACCAAGCGGGTCCTTCCGCACATGCGTGAGCAGGCTTGGGGACGGATTATTAATATTGCTTCGGAGGCAGGCGTCGTTCCAGACGATTTCAAGCCTCACTACGATTCATCGAAGGCGGCAATCATCAACCTCACCAAGAACCTCTCAAAAACATATGGTGAAGAGGGCGTCCTCATTAACGCCGTTTCGCCAGCAACTACATATACGCCGCTCGTTCAGGCGCTCTTTGAGGAGCGTGCCGAAGCGGAAGACAAATCGATAGAACAGGTGCGGCGAGAATTCATCCAAGAAGACTGTCCAAACATTGTGTTCGACCGGTTAGCCCGACCCGAGGAAGTCGCAGACGTCGTAACCTTCCTTGCCTCGGAAAGAGCTTCTTATGTAACAGGGGCAAACTATCGCGTGGACGGCGGCTCAGTCCCGACAATCAATGTCTAAATAGGTTATTCTGTCACGCTGAACGGCCAACCTGTACCGATAGATGGGTCTTCACCGACTCACCGGCACCGAGCGTGTTTGCTGTGTCGTTGTCGATAGCACGCTCTAGCCCTGCGACTGGCCGTGATGTCGACGGTTCGAGTCCAAGATTGTAGTTGCGTCCGAAGAAGGGCGCAGACTCGAACCCCCCGAACGCACCCCAGTACCAGAGCCATTCGTAGAGATGAGGATCAAAATCAACGGTGACCGAAAGGTCGATGTCTGGGTTCGAAACTGTATATCGCCCGTCTTCGAAGCCAGTGAGTGCGACGATGTCGTGGACTCGTTCTTGCTTCGATGGAAATTGGGTAAGGTCGACCTGTCCGCCGTCATCATCGTACGATGGCCAGTCAAATTCCTTACCCGGCGTGAATCGCGTCGTATCGGGGTCGTGATCTGGGTCCGCGATGCCCCGCGTTGCGTCAATTTCGAGATAGGCCTCTGGTGCGATTAATGGTTCACCGAGCGCAATATGTTGTAGCCAGGAATATGCGACCTCGACTTCTCCCTGGTTTGTTATCTGTTCCTCGACAATGAGTGTGGGGTCACCAGACTCGAGGATTAGCCTCCGCTCTGCATGAAATGGGTAGCGTGAGAGGTCGACGGAAAGTCGAAGAACCACACGATCGGCTGAATCTTCGGTGATAGTTCCATCCCAGGGGACGATAGGTGTCTCTCCGTGCTGGGCAAGAGGTGCACCGCCAGCTCCTTCATCTGGACCCCCGGCCATCGGAAGCACATCCTGCCATCCTCCAGGGTAATGGTCGAGGAACTCGAATTCACCATCGGAGACGCCAATCCCGGCCTGACCAAAGCCATACCATTCGTGTGGAGCTTCGAACAGCACATTCACATCAGTCCGCTTGTCACGGATTTCTGTGATGTCGCCACCTTTCCCGGAGAGTACCTCGATGCGGAGATACTCGTTTTCCATGATCACTGTCTCGATTTTCTTCCGTCGGTACTCATCAGTGATCGAACAATCGGGCATAGTAAGGGAAAACGACGACTGACCATTTAGTTGTTAGCGTGGTATCGTGAGCCATCAATTGGGGTTTTTCAATCCAGATATGCTTCACTAATCGTTATCTATAATTTCATGTTGGCCTTTGCCATGCATATGGGGATCGACAGTGTCGCGATTACCGGCGGTAACGGTATCGTCGGACAAGTGCTTCTCGATCATTTCGCTGAGCACGGCTATCGAACGGTGAACGTGGCCCGAGGAAAGCAACGGGAGGATGTATCGGATGTGTACCGAACAACTAACTTGCTCGATGCAGGTCAAGTATACGGCTCACTCGCTTCGACAGACGTCGACGCAGTCGTCCACATGGGGACGATTCGATGGCCTATCGAGCATCCTTGGCATGTTACGTATAAGAGCCAGGTAATCACAACTTATCATATTCTTGAGGCGACTAGTCACCTTAATATAGACAATGTCGTTCTCCCTTCGAGCATCAATGTGATGGGTTGTGTCTATCAGGATCCACCGACCGAGGTATACTACTTGCCCGTCGACGAGGAGCACCCCCTCACTCCACGAGATCCATATGCGCTGGGCAAGCACTCGATCGAGGTCACTGCGGACGGGTTCGGAAGACTCGTGGAGGGTCCAAGGAGCATCGCAACGCTTCGATATCCATGGGTGGCCTCGGAGGACGAAATCGAGGAGACGTTTGTCGAGAAGGATCGAACCATAGCGGGGTTGCAAGAAGCGTGGCATCACACCACCCGTGACGTGCTTTTCTCGTATATTCATGCGGAGGACGCGGCCAGCATCGCCCGCAGAGCGATTGAGACGGACTTCGAAGGACATGAACGATTCTGGGCGGTCGCGGCTGACACTACCGCGGAGGTCAAGAATGAGGAACTGATCACAGAGTATTATCCCGATGCAGAGATCCACGGAGATTTAGGTCCCTATGAGAGCCTCATTAGTATCGAAAAAGCCCGTAACATCCTCGATTGGGAACCTGAGCATTCCTGGCGGGACCAATAAGGTGGCGGTAATTGCTCCAAGTATGATATAGTACTCATGGCGAATCATGGAGCTGTCGGTGTGAAATTACAACTCTAGTATCCCGAGGAGAAAGTACTCTTCACCAGCGATATACACCTGGGCGTCCTGTTCGGATACGATCCCTCCGGTGTAGATAAGGAACGTGACGCAATTGCTGGAATCGTCTCTGGAGTCAAGCATGGTGCAGCAGGCACTCTTTAATTCCAGTCAGCCATAGAAATCTAAGACATATGTCAGGTGATAGCGATGCCCAAGCATTAATATCGAACAGCACTCGTACTTACCTGTGACAGCATCATGAGAGGAGCGACGCTCAGAGGGTATGGTGAACCGCTTGAGATAGAAGAGCACCCAACACCCGAGCCTGGGCCAAAGGATGTCCTCGTCGATGTCGAGGCCTGCGGAATTTGCCGGAGTGATTGGCATGCCTGGCAAGGGGATTATGCTTGGCTCGAAGGTGGCCGGGTCTCGATCGGGAATGTCTTGGGCCATGAACCTGCGGGAACAATCATTGCAGCGGGTGAGGAGGTCGAGAACTGGAGGGCGGGGGATGATGTCCTCGTTCCGTTTAACATTGTGTGCGGGCGTTGTGAATACTGTCGAGATGGTAATTCCCATATGTGTGAAAATATTCTCAGTTACGGATTCCGGGACGAGGTCTCTGGTGCCTTCGCAACACATCTACGGGTCCCAAATGCGGACTTCAACCTCGTCGAAATGCCGCAAGGGGCCGAGCCACGGGATATGGCTGCACTCGGCTGCCGGTACGTCACGGCGTTCCACGCTCTCGCGCACAAGGCGCGTCCCGAAGCAGGTGATTGGGTTGCGGTACACGGATGTGGTGGTATCGGTCTATCCGCGATCAACGTTGCCGATGCCCTCGGGGCAAACGTTGTTGCTGTCGATTTACAGGACGAGAAGCTTGAGATGGCGACAGACCTCGGGGCTAATGCAACCATCAATGGTGCAGAACTAGATGACGTGCCGAGAGAGATACGCGATATTACGAATAAGGGCGCGCATATTTCGATCGACGCACTCGGGATCGATGAGACCATCCACAATTCGATCAACAGTTTGCGAACCATGGGGACGCACGTCCAGCTCGGCATCACAACGAGTGAACAGGAGGGGATGGTAGACATCCCCACCGACTATATGCTCCATGCTGAGATGGATTTTGTCACTGCGAAAGGGATGCCACCACAGCGGTATCCCCAGCTGTTCAGGATGATGGAGCACGGGACGATCCAGCCTGAGCGTCTCGTAACAAAAGAAGTTCACTTAGAAGACATCAACGACCGACTCGAGGCAATGTCTAATTTCGAGACGAAGGGCGTCGAAGTCATCACGGAGTTCGAATGAGAGCTCCCTGATGCGAGTTCTCCCAGAACTAATCAAAATACGAACATAATATTTATTCTGGATAGAAGAGAAATCGAACATATGGTCTTGGATAGGTTCCGCCTTGACGGGAAAACTAGCATCGTCACCGGCGGAAACCGTGGTATCGGCAACGCTATTGCTCACGGATTTGCGGAGGTGGGTGCGAATGTCGTTATCGCGAACCGCACGGCAGAGTCAGGACGGACAGCCGCCCATGAAATCGAAGAGGCGACGGATTCGGCCGCAATAGCGGTCCCGACAGACGTAAGCGATGAGGTCTCCGTAGCGGAGATGGTCGAGACAACGATAGATGAGTTTGGTAGTGTCGATGTGTTAGTCAACAATGCCGGCATTGCGATTCATACGCCTGCAGAAGAGAAATCTATCGGGGACTGGCGCGAGACTCTCGAGATAAATCTCACTGGGGCTTTCCTCTGTGCTCGGGAGGCAGGTAAGCGAATGATCGATGCCAGTGGCGGTTCGATTATCAACATCTCGTCGATGTCAGCATTTATCGCGAACTATCCCCAGAAACACACCGATTACCAAGCCTCCAAAGCGGGCATGGAAGGATTCAAGAAACAACTCGCCTCGGAGTGGGCAGAGTATGGAATCCGGGTCAATAACATCAACCCGGGATACGTCGACACGGAGATACTTTCGGACGATCCGGAGGAGCGACGGGTGTGGAAAGAGGAGATGCTGATGGAAGAATTCGCTGCTCCCGAGGATATCGCACCGCTTGCCGTGTATCTTGCCTCAGATGCATCGTCCTACGTCACCGGGGAATCCATCGTAATCGACGGCGGTTATACTGTCCGGTGATACTGGTTTCTGTTCGGATTCTTGGCTAATGGAACGGTCTTCCTCCACTCCACTAATGCGTCAAGGATTTGAGGGCTACTCACTCGCCAGTAATTCATCCTGACAAAAAGTATGGCAAGATACTAGGTTAACCATCAGAAATAATTACACAAAATTTATATGGGTAGATCGTTGTTAACGTAGTTAAATTAGCCACTAATCTAGGGTATTTCCTCATAGATGGGCCACAGAGATACCCAAATTCAGCGGGCGAGTCAATGGTCTTATTCATTTAAAAATATAGTAGAATTCAATAGTAACTTTCTGTGTAATCCACTAGTATAGAGGCCATGACGGATGTCTCTCACCGAAACCATGACAATGATTGACTCAATATAAATCACTTTTCGATGGACCCATACACCGGCCAATTCGATGAGCTACTCTCTGGATTATAGCCGCGTGAACAAGCTATATTCGGCGGGTTGTCTTAGGCCTCTCAGTATACGGGCTTGGGCAAGAATCTCCGTGTTTGTAGACGGCCATGAGGTGTAGCCCCCTCACAGTAGCACGTACGATCGATATGTTAGCAACGGGAAATGATTTTCAATTACACGTACTTCCACCATCTAAGAATGAGTAATTAGTTCTGACTATGATCTCGTCGCGAACATGAGATACCCAGTATGTCCTACGCCGGCAGTCGACGGTCGCGATCCTCGTTCATCGAAGTCCATCCGGCGCTGAATCGTTTCAAACGTTCGAATGTCAGCAAGCCCAGCCTCCCGAGCTGCCTCGACGATGTCTCGGGTATGTTCGACGAACGGCGAATAGACCGCGAGCGGGGCACCATCTGCCAGGATCGTCGCGGCCCGCCGCACGACGTCGGGAGCGTCTTGCGTATCGAGGGTAAGTGCGTCGAACTCGGGCAGGTCGTCGAGATCATCCCGCACGTCACCGGTTCGCACGTCGACCCGATCGGCTACCCCTGCTCGGTGCATATTCTGTCGGGCAACGTCAGCGAACTCGGGGTCCTGCTCGTACGTCACGACCTCGGCATGGATGCGGCCGAGTGCGACCGCCAGGATCCCAGTTCCCGTCCCAGTGTCGAGCACCCGGTCCCCGGCACTGATACCTGTGTGCCCGAGGAGGAGCCCTACGTCGCGGGGAAGCATTGGCGCACCGGTACGATCGAGGTGGTCGAAGAGGTCGGGGAGCCGGGGTCGACGGACCCGAAACGTCTCCCCGAGATGGGTCTCGAATACATCCCCGTGCGCCACATCGTCCGGGATATCCAGCACGCCAAGGTCCGTCTGGAGCTCCTCGCCGGGTGCTCGAAGGTACTCGCGATCGTCGTGGACGAGCAGGTAACTCACGATACTCGTCGGGTCACTCGAGCCGAGCGATCGCCGCGGCGAGGTCCCCTCCTTCGGCCTCGAGAGCCTGTCGGGCCTCGTCCTCGCTGGCGCCCGTCCGCTGGATCACCAGTTCGACGTCATCCTCCGGGATCGCGGCGTCTCCTGCATCGTCGTCTACAGCGTCGTCCTCGTCCGCCTCGCTCTCGACGGTGGAGCCTGCTTCGCGGCGTTCGGGTTCACCGACGACTTGGTAGGTCTCCTGGCCACGAGCCGCGATCTTCATCACCTCGGCATCGTCGAACACCAGTTGCTCGCCGTCCTCGAGGGTGATGACCACTTCCGCGACGTCGAGATCCTCCTGGTCGATCCCCATCTGTTCCATCATTTGTTGCATCTTCCGCGGGTCAAGTCCGCCGCCTCCTCCAAACATGTGGGGAACGTCGGACGCGCCCGAGAAAAGGGTAGCGCCTCGAACTGCGCATCTGGATGTGCCTGGCCGTCAGAATGTGTGTCCGTCACTCCGTGGATCCAGCGCCCTCTCGGACCGCGACGGCCACCCCGCGATCGAAATCACGCACCCCAGTCGCACTCAGCTGCGCCCGGCCAACCGCTAAGAGACCTCCATCTCGATGGACGACGAGGACCTCATCGCCGGGACGGATGGCAGAGTCGACCGACGTAACGAACTTCGCGAAGACGTTTCGTCCATCTCGGACGTATGGGTCGCTCTCGTCCCCGACAGCCACGCGATATCCATCGATGGCATCGTGGAGCACCTCTCCTCCAGCAAGTCCAAGCGTGAATCGACCGGTAGTCGTCAACGAGGCGAGTCGCCCGTTCTCACCCACAATCTGTCGTGGTCGCCCCGATTTAGAGCGCTCGATCGAGAGGGATGCTGTGGGGGGGAACAGTGCTTCGCCGGCCAGCTCCCCGAACTGGTACGTGGCGATTGTTCGGAGGTCGGCGAGCGTGCCCGTCGTACCCATGGTGTGCGCTACTGTGGTGGGGGCTGAAAGCGCTTCGACCGGCGCAAACCGGGAAATATCACCGATTTGTTCAGCCACATTTATAAGTGAGCGTATTGTCAAGTCTGGATACTTATGAATACGCAACAAGTGGCGACTGGGGGACTTCTTCTCTTCCTGAGTTGCATTATTTTGCTGGAGAGTGGGGTCGTGGAGTCGCAGACGCCACTTCTCGTTGCTGCGTTTGCGTCGTTAGGACTGGCCAGTGGCACGCTCTTGTTCGAAACGGCGAAGCAGGTTCGATCCACTGCTCGGTGACTACAATAAGAACGTCTCGGAGTCGTGGAGGTCATGAAAATCGTCAGCTGCGTCGATCAGTGATTCAGCCGTTGACGGGCCGAAGCTCATCACCTCGATCCGGACGCCCTCGTGGCGCAGATGGGAACACAGTCTCGTGAAGTCGCCGTCACCGGTACAGAGCACGATCGCATCGATATGGTCTGCCAGCGTGACGGCGTCGAGGCTCATGCCAACGTCCCAATCCGCCTTCTTCGTGCCGTCCGCGTACGTCTGAATGGGTTTCATCTTCGTCTCGAAGCCGATCTCGGTGAGGGCCTCGAAGAAGCTCTCCTCTTCCGGCGCGTCAGCCTTGATCACGTAGGCGATCGCCCGGACGAGCTGGCGGTCGCCCACTGCCTCCTCAAGCAGCGTTTCGTAGTCGACGTTTCGCGAATGAAGACTCTGCGCGGTGTGATAGAGGTTTTGCGCATCGGCGAGTACCCCCACCCGCTGTGCGGGATGGATATCAGTCATATACCGAGTTGTGTGCGCTCCACGTATAGTAACTTGTCACTGGTCCATCGAATACAGGATCCGGGCTCTGTCGTTCGGGTGACAACCCAGCTTCGTCATCTTTATGCCGTCACTCCGCGGGTTTCGACACAATGATACGCGTTTCATCCGTCGACGCCGGCCGACAGGGATGGAGCGCGTCCCTTCTCGTCGACAAACGCCCGCGTATGTAGACTCCCGGCGGGCGTGGCACCCCTGTCGTGGGTCGGTTCGATCCGAACCGTGAGCTAGGCGACCGGACACCGAAGCACCGAAACCCTCCCCGATCCACCGACACACCATGACCGAAGACGAACCGTTCGCCGGGGTCTACCCGGCGATCACGACACCCTTTCACGAGGACGGCAGTATCGACTTCGAAACACTTCGCGCGGACGTCAGACGCTTGGAAGATGCTGGCGTGGACGGTATCGTTCCCTGCGGCTCCACGGGCGAATCTGCGGCTCTCACTCACGACGAACACATCGACGTCGTCAATGCAGTTATCGAGGCGGCGGAGGCAGTCCCCGTCATCGCTGGCGCCGGGTCGAACTCCACGCACGAGGCTGTCTCGCTCTCCGAGCGGTCGGAGCGTGCTGGTGCCGATGCGCTCTTGCACATTTCGCCGTACTACAACAAGCCCGAACCCGCGGGTATGGAAGATCACTTCCGGCAGGTCGCCGACGCAGTCGACATCCCGATCATCGTATACAACGTCCCCTCGCGGACGGGGCGAACCATCGAGATTGATACGGCGGTCTCACTTGCGTCGCACGAAACCATCGCGGGCTACAAGGCGGCAAGCGGTGACATGGGCCAGATCAGTGAAGTGATCGAACGAACACGCGAGGAGGACTTCTCGGTCCTCTCGGGGGATGACGGGATGACCCTCCCGATGCTCTCTGTTGGTGCGAAGGGCGCTATTTCCGTCGCGGCAAATGTGGCGCCCGAGGCGGTTTCGGAGTTGATCTGGCACGCCCTCGAGGGTGAGTTCGAACACGCACGCGAGGTCCATCACGATCTTGGACCACTCTTTAGGGCACTCTTCGTCGAGACGAATCCCATCCCGGTGAAGGAAGCCATGGCGACGGTCTACGACTACCCTCCACATCTCCGAGGACCTCTCACCCGCCTCCGGGAGGAACACCGCGACCAGCTGGAAGCAGCGCTCGCGTCAGTCGACTGCGTGGAGGTCGCATGAACATCGCCGTTACCGGTGCAACCGGCCGGATGGGGCGGACGGTAATCGAGACCGCCGTCCAGCGAGAAGACGTCACTGTGGCCTTTGGGGTCGATACGGACGTCGAGGGTGGTGACGTCGACGGAGTGAGAATCTACCAGCCGTCCGAGTTGGAGAACCTCCTCGACGAGGTCCGCCCGAACGTCCTGATCGACTTCACCGTGGCCGAAGCAGCCGTCGAGAACGTGGAGGCAGCAGCGACAGCCGCTGTCCCATCTGTCGTCGGCACCACCGGATTTGACGATGGCCAGGTAGATCGACTCGTGGAGGCGAGCGAGCAGGTCCCGATAGTGAAGTCAGGGAACTTCTCGCGGGGCATTCAGGCTCTTCTCCTCGCGGTTGAAGATGCGGTCGCGGCCTTGCCGGGGTACGACATTGAGGTCACCGAGACGCATCACAATCGCAAGGTGGATGCGCCCTCTGGCACGGCGACGATGCTCCTCGATCGGATAGAGCATGGCCGGGGCCACACCGAGCATGTCCACGGGAGAGAGGGCCATCAGCCACGGGAGGACGGAGAACTCGGCGTCCATTCCCTGCGAGCGGGTGACATTCGCGGTGAGCACGAGGTGCTCCTCGCGGGCAATGACGAAGTTGTCACCCTGTCCCATCGGGCGGAGAGCCGACGGGTGTTTGCGGAGGGAGCACTCGACGCGGCCGTTTGGCTCGCCGGCCAGCGGCCGGGTTTCTATGGGTTCGAGGATGTACTGGGTGGTGGCGAATGAGCCTCCAAGCGCGTATCGAGCAGCGCTGGGGCGCATACCAGGCGGGAGAGCTCGACGCGGAACGGGCGGATGTCGACGACCTCGATGTCCTGAATACATTTCTCGAAGCACTCGAAACCGGCACCGTCCGGGCGGCGGAGAAGCAGGGGGATGGCCCGACGAGCTGGGAAGCAAACACGTGGGTGAAGCGCGGGATCCTCCTGAATTTCGGGCTGCGTGAGACCCACCCGCGGACCTACGGGAACGTGACGTACCACGACGTCCTCCCGCTTCGAGAGACGAAGGATCTGGGCGAACGCGGCACGCGAAACACGCCAGACGGGACAACCATCCGCCGGGGCGCGTACCTGGGATCGGACTGTATCGTCATGTCACCCGCGTTTGTCAACGTGGGTGCGTACGTGGACGACGGCACACTCGTCGATTCCTGTGACACCGTTGGATCGTGTGCCCAGGTGGGAACGAACGTCAAACTCGGGGCGAACACGCTGATCGGCGGGGTCCTCGAACCCGTCGAGGATACCCCAGTCGTGATCGAGGACGGCGTGTCGCTCGGCGCAGGGTGTCGCGTGACGTCGGGGTTCGTCGTCGGCGAGAACTCGATCGTCGGGGAGAATACCCTGCTCACCCCCCGCATTCCGATATACGACCTCGTCGAGGAGGAAGTCTACTACGGCCACCTCCCCGCAGAACGGCGGGCTTTCACTCGATTCGTCGAGTCGAGCGTTAGCGACCACGAGCTTTTCGACGGCGGGGCGTACAAGCCAGCAGTTGTCGCAACGAACGTGGAGGCGGAGACCCTCGAAGCAACGGAGCGGGAGGACGTACTCCGGGAGTGACGATGGTCGAGCCACTCGAAACCCCGCCGGTCCGCCGTCTTGTCGACTGGGACGACGAATTCCTCACGTCCCTCGCAGAATCGTATGACACGCCGCTCTACGTGATCGATCTCGCCAGGGTGCGAGAGAATTACGAGCGTTTTGCTGCCGCGTTCCCGAACGCACACGTCATGTACGCGGCGAAGGCTCATACTGGCCAGGCTGTTCTCTCGACGCTCCTGGATACGGGCGCGACTATCGAATGTGCCGCGTGGGGTGAACTCGAGCGCGCGATCCGGGCCGGCGCGGATCCGAACACCCTCCAGTATACGGCCGTCAATCCCCCTGATCGCGATCTCGAGTATGCAGTCGATGTGGCCGTCGACAACCCCGGGATGACGATCACGGCTGGTGCGGAAGACACGTTCGACCGCCTCGGGGAACGAGGATACGACGGTCGTGTGGCGATCCGTATCAACCCGGGGATCGGAACCGGCCACCACGAGAAGGTCGCGACCGGCAAAGACGCGAAATTCGGTATCCCGTACGAGCAGGTGCCCGACGTTGCAGCGGATGTCCGCGAACGGTTCGACCTCGTGGGACTCCATGCCCACGTCGGGAGCGGTGTCCTCCACGATGACCTCGACGATCACTGCCGGGCGATCGAAAAAGTGGCGGATATGGCCCGTGAGGTTGGCGAAGCGGATCTCGAATTCGTGGACATCGGGGGTGGCTTCGGTGTTCCCTACCGGGAAGACGAGGCACCCCTGGACATGGACATCGTCGGCGATCGCGTCCGTGATGCCGTCGGCGAACTGGATCCCCAGCTTAAACTCGAACCTGGTCGATACATCGTCGCTGACGCATCGGTCATTCTTACTCGGGTAAACACTATCAAAGAGGCGCCGTCCACGACCGTCGTCGGGGTTGACGCCTCACTCGCCACGCTGATCCGACCCGCGATGTTCGATGCGTACCATCCGATCCGGAACATCACTGCGCCGGACCGTGACCACGCACCGGTGTCAGTCGGCGGACCGTGTTGCACGAGTGCCGACGTCTTCTGTACGAATCGGCCTATTGCACGCCCTGTGCGTGGAGATCTGCTTGCTATCGGCAATGCGGGCGCCTATGGCTACGAACTCGCGAACCAGTTCCACTCCCAACCACGACCGGCGGAGGTCGCGGTCGAGGATGACGACGTCCTGGTCACCAGGCGTCGTGAGACGATTGACGACGTGGTCCGCCTCGAGGACGAGTCGACGGAGTGAGCCCCGCATATGTCTGACGCCCGTGTGACAAAAACCCAACATCTTTGGCGATCTGGTCGAGAGATCACTCCATGGCGTACGGTCGACAGACCCAGAACCGCGTGTTTCTCGCGAGAGTTGGCATGTTGATCGTGGCCTGTACTGCCGCGCTCACCCTCAGCTTCTTCGGGCTGATGGCGTTCGCCGCAGGGGGATCGACAGGCTTCGAGCATCGCGTGCCCCTGTACGTACTCGCGATGTCGCTCGCCTTTGTCGCGGGCATCGTCGGTCTCGACAAGGGCCGTCGCGATGGGCGATCTATTCTCGTGTATTCGGTCGTGGTTGCAGGGGCCACGTTTACGTTTCTCCTTCTTGGTGGAGAGGGGGCGCTCTACGCGGTACGGAATCCCGATCAAGCACTTGCCTCCCGACGCGTCCTCTATCTCATCGCGGCGGGACTCATGGCCACCGGTCTCGGGTACTGGGGCCTTCGACACTGGCGTGATGTCTCCTCCACAGGCCGGTAACGCGTGGGTCGGCGGGTTCAAGACACCACCTGGAGTACCCGATCGAACGTATGGCCGCGATTGAGGTAACCGGCCTTGGGAAGAACTACGGGGACGTTCTCGCCATCGACGATCTCACGTTCGAGGTTGCGGAGGGAGAAATCTTCGGCTATCTCGGGCCGAACGGGGCGGGGAAGACGACGACGATCCGGACGCTGATGGGATTTCTGTCACCCACCGCAGGCAAGGCATCGGTGCTCGGCCACGATGTCACCGACGAGACCGAACTCGTCGAGGCGAAACGCCGGATCGGCTACCTCCCGGGAGACCCCGCGTTCGACGAGGGGAGTACCGGGACCCGTATCCTGGATCTCCACGAGTCGATCAAGGGTGGCGCGCGCCGCGAGGAGCTCCTCACGCACTTCGACCCCCCACTGGACAGGACGGTCCGCGAGTATTCCCGTGGCAACATTCAGAAGCTCGGGCTCGTCCAGGCATTCATGCATGATCCCGACCTCGTCATGCTGGACGAGCCTACCTCGGGACTCGATCCATTGATGCAGCAGGAGTTCAACGAGTTCGTTCGAACGGAGCGCGAGGCAGGAACGACCGTGTTCATGTCATCGCACGTTCTCAGCGAAGTCAGACAGGTCTGTGATCGCGTCGGCATCATTCGGAATGGTCGACTCGTCACGGTCCAACATGTAGAAGACCTGCTCGATCGGGGCGGTAAGGTGGTTCGATTCCTGACCGAATCTGCCCTCGAGGCAACGGATGTCGATCTCGCGGGAACCCATGATCTCTCCATTCGAGACGTCGATGGGGGCACGGAAGTGTCGTTCACCTACACAGGTGGATTCGACGAGCTCGTCTCCGTTCTCTCCGGCCTCGAGTTGCTAGACCTCGACGTCGAAGACGCCCCTCTCGAGGACGTCTTCTCGGGATTCTACGATGATGGCCGGGACGTGACTGGCTCGCCGCTGAGGGAGGAGCCCGATGCTTGATATCGCACGGTACGAGGGGCGGAATCGACTTCGCGGGAGCGTTGTCCTCAGTAGTGGGATTTCCCTACTCGTCGGTCTGTACGTCTGGCTCTATCCAACGATCACTGCCACAATCGACCTCGATGAGTACGTGGAAGCCTGGCCGCCTGCGTTGCGCGACGCCTTCGGTATCGAGACGCTCGGAACCATCGAGGGATTTCTCGCAGGTGAGCTCTATTCCTTCGTGTGGGTGTTGTTGCTCGGGCTTTACCTCGCCTATGTCGGCGCGTCGCTGATCGCTGCCGATATCGAGCACGGACGGATGGATCTCCGGCTCGCCTTGCCACTGACACGCGCGCGTGTAGTCGGAGAGACATTCGGTTCACTCCTCGTCCCGATCCTCGTCGTGAACGCGATCCTGCCGTTCGTGGTCCTTCTCGCCGTACTGCTGATCGACGAGTCGATAGCCGTACTCGACGTGTTCGCTGTCCATGTTCTCTCGATCCCGTACCTGCTTACCACGGCAGGGATCGGTCTTGCTTGCTCGGTGTATTTCGACCGGGTGAGTATCGCCCAGCGGGCTGCGATGGGAATCGTGTTCGGGCTCTTCCTCGTCGATGCTGTCGTTGCGAGTACGGACTACGCGTGGCTCGGCCTCGTCTCCCCAACCCGACACTATGACCCGACTGCGGTGCTCGTTCACAGCGATTACAAACCCGTTGGAGCACTCGTGCTGTCGATCGCGACACTCACACTGCTTCTCGGATCACTGATGTGGTTCTCACGTCGGGACATCTCCTGACTTAGAGATCGTCCACGAGATCAGACGCGACGCCGGTATACTGTTCGGGCGTGAGATCGAGGAGTTCTTCGCGAACCTCGTTCTCGATATCGAGGTCTCGGAGAGCAGCTCGCATGTCTTCGAGGGTGACGTCCTTACCTCGGGTCAGTGCTTTGACCCGCTCGTAGGCGTCAGCGTACCCCTCTCGTCGAAGGATCGTCTGGATGGCCTCTGCGAGGACGGCAGGATTCGCCGCGAGGTCGTCCCGCATCACCTGCTCGTTCGGCACGATTTTCTGGAGGCCATTCTGGATTTTCACGGCACCAATCACACAGTGGGACAGTGCCGCACCGATGGTGCGCTTCACCGTCGAGTCGGTGAGGTCACGCTGGAGACGTGACGTGGTTATCCACTCCCCGAGAAACGAGAGATCCGCGTTCGCTTTCGAGAGGTTTCCCTCGCTATTCTCGAAATCAATCGGGTTCACTTTGTGCGGCATCGTCGAGCTCCCGGTTTCCCCCTCGACGGCCTCTTGTCCGAGGTAGCGATCGGAGACGTACAGCCAGGCGTCGCGGTCGAGATCGATGAGCACCTGGTTCGCCCCGCGGATCGCGTCGAACAGCACCGCGAGATCGTCACCTGGGTTCACCTGCGTCGTAAGCGGGACATACTCCAATCCGAGGCCCTGGACGAACTCGTCGGCGAAGGCAGGCCAGTCAACGTCCGGATAGGCAGCGTGATGCGCGGCGAACGACCCGGACGCGCCTCCGAGCTTCCCGGTAAGACTCGATCTCGCGTCGTCGATCCTGGCGGTGGCCCGCCCCAGTCGGGCAGCGTAGACGGCCATTTCCTTGCCGAATGTTGTCGGCGTCGCTGGTTGTCCGTGGGTGCGAGCGAGCATCGGGACGTCACGGTGATCGTAGGCCATCTCTTCGAGCGTATCACGAACCGTATGGAGATGAGGGAGGAGCACCTCGTCGACGCCGTCCGAGAGGAGGAGTCGGTACGCGAGGTTGGTGACGTCCTCGCTCGTGAGTCCGAAGTGGAGCCATGGATGGAGGGTGTCGGGCAGGTGCTCCCGGAGGAAGTACTCGATCGCCTTGACGTCGTGGTTTGTTGCCGGATACTCGCCATAGCCCTCCGTCTCGATGCGCTTGATGAGCGTTGCGTCATCTGCGTCGAAGGACTTGTAGACGTCTCGGAGTTCCTCGCGGGTGGCGTCCGAGATCTCGATCGGTGTCTCGGCCAGGCCAGCGAGGGCGATCACGTACTCGATCTCGACGTGTGTCCGTGCACGCTGGAGCGCAGCTTCACTGACATAGGCGCGCAGGGGCTTCGTATAGCCCGCATATCGCCCGTCGAGAGGCGAGACGGCGTAGAGCGGATCGACCATACCCTCTCTGTTATGGGCTGGCGAAAAAGGGTATCGGCCCGTCGGTTGATTCGTCGTGAGTACCACAGATGGCGATCTATCACGATTTTAGGCTAGCCAAAACTTCGAAAGGGTTTTATCTTTTAGGTTTGCCTAAAATGAGTATGTCCGATACGAGGGATCCGAAAACAACGCGACGGCGGTTTATTGCTAGTAGTGCAGGGCTCGTCCTCGGCGGGGCTTTGGCCGGCTGTACAGAAGAATCGGGAGGGGGTCCAACGGCGACGGAATCCCCGGCTGAGACAGAAACCGAGACCCCGACGCACACGGCGACTCCGACTGAGGGATCGTCACCGTATTCGGTCTCGATCGAACCTGTCGGCGAGGTGACGTTCGATGCCGTCCCGGAGACCTGGGTGGCTAACAATGGGAGTTGGGCGGACATGGGAATCGCCCTGGGACTCGAGCCACCGAAGGCCGTCTGGCTTACCGGTCGGTATCACACACAGTATTACGATGACATTCCAGGCATCTCCGTCGATAAAAGTGATATGGTATCGCTCTATCAGGACGGCGTGAGTAAGGAACTCTTCTACTCACTCGATGGAGACGTCCACGTCATGGATCCGAATTTTCTGATGAATCGATTCAAGGGGTGGGATGAAACAGACGTGGCAGAGATTCGTGAACAGGTCGCACCGTTCTTTGGGAACTGTATCTACGCTCAGCACTACCCCTGGCACGAGGAGTATCGCTACTATAGTTTGTACGAGGGGTTCGAGAAGCTCGCACAGGTGTTCCAGCGAACTGATCGATACGACGCCTTCGAGGAGGTGCACGCGGAGTTCCAGTCTACACTCGCGCCCGTCGTTCCGTCGACAGCTGATCGCCCCGAAGCAGCTGTCCTCTGGGGAGTCGGTGACCAACCCGAACAGTTCTACCCGTACATTATCGGTGATGGAACGGGCTTCAAACACCTTCGAGACCTCGGCGTACGGGATGCGCTCGCGGAAACGGATATCAAGGACTTCCACGGAAGCCGTGCAGCAATCGACCTCGAAACCCTTCTAGAAGTTGATCCGCCCGTCCTCATGCTCCGTGGGTATGAGGCGAAGAGTCGGACGGAATTCGAGGACACTGTCGTCGATTTCCTGGCGAACCACCAAACTGCGAGTGCACTGACCGCCGTGGAGAACAATGATATCTACCGTGCGGGCGGCCTGTATCAAGGACCCATCACCAACATGGTCCTCACGGAGCGTACTGCAAATCAGCTCTACGGATTCGAGGGTGAGTTATTCGATCGAGATCGCGTCGCAGCGATCATCGAAGGGGACGTGTGAACGCGAATCCACACCATGCGTGACGACCCCTCGAAACATGCGGGATCCGACGACATCATTCCGGAATCTGCGGCGGTGGTCGTCGTCGGTGGGGGCCCCTCCGGCTGCGCGGCTGGCGTGTTCCTCGCGCGGTACGGCTTGGAGACCGTAATATTCGACCGCGGCACCGCCTCGCTGGATCGATGCGCGTTTCTCGCAAATTACCCCGGGTTCCCCGCGGGGATAGACATCGAGACGTTCTACGATCTCATTCACGACCACGCTCGGGAGGCTGGAAGCACGATCGTTCCCACGCTCGTCGAAACGGTGACGACGAGTTCTGAAGACGACATCGGGTTTGTCGTCGAAACCCAGAACGGGCATGCCATCCAGACGGAGCAGGTGGTCGCTGCAACACGCTACGACGGCGAATACCTCCGACCACTTGGTGGGGATGATATGTTCGAAACGCTCGAACACGAGGGTGAGACGCACGAACACTTTGACCCAGCGTACTCGGATGCGGATGGACGGACGCCGATCGACGGGCTGTATGTTGCTTCGCCCGGGGGACAGCGTGACGTGCAAGCCATCATCGCCGCCGGTCGTGGAGCCCACGTCGCCCGGACGCTTCTCGAGGATCGTCGGATGGATGTGGGCTATCCCCGTGAACTCGCGCGGGAATACGATTGGCTCCGTCCAGAGTCGGAGTTTACGGGTGCATGGAGTGACCGGGATCGGTGGCGTGACTGGTTCGATGCCCGTGTCCCAGACGACCATGACGTCCAGGACGGACGAGTAGATGATCTCCGAGAGGCGTATATCGATCGAGCGTTTGAGACTCGCCGTTCCCCGGAGGAGATCGACGAATTGACCCAGCACGCTCACCGCCGCCTTCTCGAACATCTCGACGACGACCTCGTGCTCGAACGTGCCGCGGCACTCGAGGACGAGCAGACAGGCCCGTCCGAGGAACCGTAACCTCACCACAGCAGATACGGAGGTGGAATCGGAATGACTAAGGCATTGTTTAGGCAACCCTAAACCAATTGAATGGCAGAGGATCTCGCGTCGGGCGCGGGACGGCATGCGGCAGTGCGTCGCCGGTTCGCCTGGATCGATCGATCGCTCATCTCATTGTGCCTGGGGAGTCTCGGTATCGTGGTTTGCGCCGGGCTGATTCAGGTGAGTTTCGGGTCCTTCGAGATGTCGCTCTTCGAGGCCTGGTGGTCCATCGTTGATCCCGCCGTTGTCTTCGATTCACGATGGCTGTTGAACTTCCTCCTCGGCGAAGGGATAATGCGAACCGTTACCGGATTCGAGCGTGAATTACCGAATCTCGAGACGACGACGCTCATCGTCTGGAACATGCGGTTACCCCGGGTGATCGTTGCCGCGCTCGTTGGCATGAATCTCGCCGTTTCGGGAGCTATCTTCCAAGCAATCACCCGGAACGAACTCGCAAGCCCGTACGTTCTTGGGGTCTCTTCCGGGGCGGGACTCGCAATTCTCCTCGCATTGGTTGTCTTTTCCGGGCTCGCGACTATTCTTCCACTCGTTGCGGCAGGAGGGGGCGCAGTCGCGTTCCTGATCGTCTATACGATCGCCTGGAAGAATGGGACATCGCCCGTGCGACTCGTGCTTGCTGGGGTCCTGGTCGGGATGGTGTTTCAGTCCCTCCAAACAGCATTGTTCTTTTTCGCGAACGATCTTGGCGTCGTCCAGTCGGCGATCGCGTGGACGACTGGTTCTCTCACTGGCACCGACTGGGAACAGGTTCGGATGGCGCTCCCGTGGACGATTCTCGCGATGGTCCTTGCGCTGGCAAGTGCCCGCCAACTGAACGTTCTACTGCTCGGTGAGCGCACGGCGAGTTCGCTCGGAATGTCCGTGGAACATGTCCGGTTTGCGCTGTCGGGTATTGCAGTCCTCGCAGCCGCAGTCAGCATCACTGTCGCCGGAATCGTCGGCTTTGTTGGGTTGATCGTGCCCCACATCGTTCGGAACCTGGTCGGGAGTGAGTACAAGCGGATCCTGGTTGGGTGCCTGTTCGCCGGCCCCGCGCTCATGGTCGCGGCCGACGCTGGTGCTAGGCTCGGCCTGCTGGCGTTGCACGGATCGATGGGGCAGGTCCCGGTCGGCATCGTTACCGGCCTCCTTGGCGGACCGTATTTCCTCTACCTGATGCGAAAACAGGAACACATGGGTGAAATGTAATGACCGAACGCACAGACGGAGGACTCGTCATCGACGCACCGGACGAGGCTCCGACCGACGACGCAGCGCATCGGACCAACGAGTACTCTCGGCGTGGAACGAGGTTTCACGGCGAGGACCTCGTCGTCGGCTATTCGACGTCGGACGACCCCGTCATCGATGGACTGTCCATCGAGGCGGTTGCCGGACAGGTCACGGCGTTAGTGGGCCCCAATGGAAGCGGCAAGAGTACCGTTCTCAAGGGGCTCGCAAACCAGCTTTCCATCGACGCTGGAACCGTTCTCCTCGATGGTCGGGAGATCCACGATCTCGAGCCCAAGGAACTCGCTCGTCGTCTCGGCCACCTCGAACAGGAGAACGACTCGCCGGAAAGCCTTACGGTCGAGAAGTTGATCAGTCACGGGCGGTATCCGTATCGGGGATTCCTGGATCAGTTCTCCGAGGACGATCTCGAGGCAATCGACCGGGCTATCGAATTGGCGGGAGTGAGCCATCTCCGGGACCGTGACGTAGGAACGCTAAGTGGGGGCCAGAAACAACTCGTCTGGATCGCGATGGCACTCGCCCAGGACACGGACGTCCTTCTCCTGGACGAACCGACCACGTTCCTCGACATGCACCACCAACTCGAGGTGATGGAGATCATCGAAACCCTCCGAGACGAGAGCGATATGACGATCATTGTCGTTCTGCACGACCTCCAGCAGGCGGCGTGTCACGCAGATCACGTGATCGCCCTCCAGGATGGCTCGGTCTACGCCAGTGGCCATCCATGGGAGGTCGTAACCGAGGACCTGCTTGCTGATGTTTTCCGAATCGAAGCCGATGTTTCTCAGGGGGCGAATGGTCCACAGATCACCCCCCTGCGGCCGCTTCACGAGGACTGAAGGTGGTGCACGGTGGATGCACAGGCTCTTCTCGTCGTCCCTCAGCTGAATCAGAACCTCTTTGCCCAAAGCCGCGTCCCTTCCGCACATGAAGCTGGCCGGGATGGCCTCCAACAACGGTCGCAACCTCCGAAACATCGCCGATAGTCGTCCGGGCGGAGCCGAGTTCTCGGTCGTCCTCTCCAACGAGTCTGACGCACCAATCCTCGACGCGATGGACGACCGCGGAATCCCGACCGAAGTCGTTGAACGTGAGTCGGGCGAATCGCGCGAGTCCCACGAACGACGGATCCTTGACGCATTCGAGGACTACGACATCGACCTGGTCTGCATGGACGGGTACATGCGTATCCTTACGGCCGAGTTTCTCGACGGCGCACCAGTCACCATCAACGTCCATCCGTCGCTCCTCCCGTCGTTCCCAGGGATGGACGCCCACGAACAGGTACTCGCGTCCGGGTCGAACGTCTCCGGGTGTACGGTCCACGTCACCACCGAGGAAGTCGACGGTGGGCCGATCATTACCCAGGAGGCCGTTCCTGTCTACGAGGGGGATGACCTCGCGAGCCTGAAGAAACGGGTCCTCTACGAGGCGGAGTTCGTCGCATATCCACGTGCAGTCGAATGGTTCGCGGAAGATCGAATAACGATCGATTGGGAGGACGAGACTGTCAGCGTGGCGGGTGACGATGATGGGGCGTTCCCTGGTCGTCGTGTCCTTTCGAACGATCGCAGTCGCGAGCTTCGATACGGCGAGAATCCTCACCAGGACGCAGCACTGTACGTCGATCGGACCTGCGAGGAGGCAAACATCGTCGACGCGCCACAACTCAACGAGGGCGCAAAGGGGATGTCATACAACAATTACAACGATACCGACGCGGCCCTCGGAATCGTCAAGGAGTTCGACGAGCCGGCGGCAGCAGTCATCAAACACACGAATCCCGCCGGCGCGGCCGTTGCGGACACGATCGCGGACGCGTACGCGAACGCGTTGTCGACGGATTCGAAAAGCTCCTTTGGGGGCATTGTCGCCCTCAACCGCGTATGTGACACGGCGACCGCCGAACAGATCATCAAGTCATTCAAGGAGGTCGTCGTCGCGCCTGGCTACACCGAGGATGCCCTGAATGTTCTCTTCGAGAAGGAGAACCTTCGCGTACTCGACGTGGGAGACCTCGATGCGGGCGGTGTCCG
Organism: uncultured Halobacteriales archaeon; assembly: GCA_964510865.1. GTDB lineage: Archaea > Halobacteriota > Halobacteria > Halobacteriales > Hikarchaeaceae > CAZEDI01. The sequence goes on along the minus strand of CAZEDI010000005.1, from coordinate 18,948 downwards.
GACTGCGTTCGAAGGTGGCGATGCAACCGAGCGACTCGTCGAGAAGCCGATAACCGGCGGGCGACTCATACAGGAACGAGATCTCCAGTCACTTTCCCCGGACGATCTCGAGGTGGTGACCGAGCGAGACCCGACAGATGAGCAGGTCGAATCGATGCTGTTCGCCTGGCAGATCATCAAGCACGTCAAGTCCAACGCGATCCTGTTTGCGACGGGAACGGAAACGGTAGGGATCGGTATGGGCCAGGTATCCCGGGTCGACGCGGTGAAACTCGCGTCCATGAAAGCCGAGAACGATGCGGAAGGAAAATCCGCAGCCGGTGCCGTCATGGCGTCGGATGCGTTCTTCCCGTTCCCCGACGGTATCGAGGAGGCCGCGGATGCGGGTATCGAGGCCGTCATCCAACCGGGGGGCTCGATCCGGGACGACGAGGTCATTGAGGCAGCCGACGAGCTCGGGATTCCGATGGTTTTTACGGGCCAACGGGCCTTCCGTCACGACTGATTCCTGCTGCGTGTTCTTCCTCACCTCTCACATCCGACCGAAGATTCAACCGCACTGGTCGCCAACATCGAGGCATGGACGGCGAGACCTTCCTCGAGGGGCTACACGACGCGAAGCGGACGGAACTCGACCGTCTCGGCTCCGATACGCTCCTGCTCGCCCACACGGAGGCGAACCTAACCGAGTCGACGGTTCTGGAGGTAGCTGCGAACTCCGAGTACGCAGCCCGCGAGACGTTCCGCACCTGGGCACGCGATGAATCCTATGACGATGTCCGTGCGCACTTCGAATCGGTCGCTGCCCAGGAAGACGAGCACTACAACCTGGTCGTCGCCGAACTCGACGAGCACGATCCACCGGGCGTTGCGGGTCCGATGCATGCATACCTTCGGGAGCGAGATGACACCGTCGAACGGATTGCGACCGGGATGGTTGCACGCCCACTCGTCTCAGTTCGCGCACACACGCAGGTGATTAATTTCTTCGTCAACGAGGCTGAGCAGGAACGTGCTGACCTGTTTCGATCACTCAAGGATGACACTGCGGAGGTACTCGACGAGGGTCTCGCTCTCCTCGAGGACCACTGTGCAGACGACGAGGCCTGGGAACGTGCTCGGATGACCGGGGAATACCTGATTCAGATTGCCTACGATGACTTTGCGGATTCACTCCAGGAGATGGGTCTGGATCCGAAGCCGCTGTGTTGAGCCTCATCACCTACGCGCTCGGATCATAGGCATTGTCCTGCTCAAGTGTTCCTCGCTCCCGAAGGACGGATGGTGTCCGGCATATCCCTGATTCGCCCGCGACCTGGGGGATCACGCAGTTGTTACAGCTTTCACAGATCACGCTCGCGGAATCGGTATCCAACAGCCTGGCGGGTAGCCGGGGTTCGGCGTAGAACGGTCGGGCCATTCCGACGGCGTCGCAAACTCCTCCGTCGAGGAGCCGATCGATCTGGGCCCGCTCCCGGATCCCACCCTCCATGAGAACCGGGACGTCGACCGCTGCGGAGACGGCACGACAGAATTCCTCGTTCCACTCCGGCTCGAACTCGTAGAACCACGATTCGACACGGTTCCCCAGGGCAACCAGCTTCCTCCCTCGTGACCCCCCGAATACCGCCTTGTAGTCGTCGATGAAGGACGGATCCTCCCATGATCGTCCTGGGTACTCGCCTCGAACCACGCTCATGTCCCAGAACACCGAGGTCTCGACCGGAACTACGGCGTCGTAGCCAACCTCTGCTGCCCTCCGAGCGAGTTCGACCCCGTCTTTCCGTGAGAGCCGCCGTCGAAAGGGCGGTGCAGCGGCTTCGGATGGGATCTTCGTCACGAGAGGGACGTCGCCAGCTTGCTCCTTGATCTCATCGTGGACGACTTCGAGAAAGCGCATCCCGTCGGTGAATTCGTCGTCTCGTCGGTTGTAGAACGGTGAGAGGAACTGCTGGACGATCCCCATGTTCGCGCCGGCGAGGTGGATAGCGTCGTAGCCCGCATCGACAGCCCATCCTGCGGACTGGCCGAACGTCGCGGCGAGCTCGTACACGTCCGCCGTGGACATGACTCGGGGGGACAGATCGATTGCACCCAGCAAATCGAGGAGACGAAGTGGCCAGGGAGGTGGTGAGACCGCGAGTTGTTCATCGGCTTCTCCTCGATACCCGTCGTGCCATACCTCACGGCTCCGGAGCCCCCCGTGCTCGAGTTGCAGGGCGATTCGTGACCCGTGTTCGTGGATCGCGTCCGTCAGTCGCGAAAGCCGTGAGACGAAGTCTGGGTCCGCGACGCGTGTCATATTAGGTGCTGCACAGCCGCCCTCCGCGCTGACGACTGTCGCTCCTTGGAAGATGAGTCCTGCGCCTGCCTCGGCAGCCGGTTCCAGCTCTTTGATCAGCACGTCGACCGCGTCAGCGTCGGTTCCCGCACACTCGAGGAGTGGTGCGCGATAGAGCCGATTTGGGAGCGCGAGTGCCGCGATCTCGAGTGAGTCCTCGAGGGCGGGCATGAATACAGCTAGTCGCGGTGTGGCAAAACGATTCCCCCTGCCGTTCACCGCTCCCAGATGGTGGCTCCATCGCCGACGCGTGTCTGGTAGGCGCGGGCCTCGACGTCTTTTTCCCGGAATGCATCGACCATGGCGCTCGCAACATCACGCCGTCTCCCATTCTTAGGCACTGCAAGGATGGTGGGGCCGGCCCCGCTGACGGTGACGCCGGTTGCGCCGGCATCCTCTGCGGCGGCACACACATGCTGGTACCCGTCGATGAGCTCCGCCCGGGCTGGCGTGACAACCTCGTCCTGGAGGCCCATCCCGACGAGGGCTGGATCTGATCGACACATTCCAGCGGTCAGTGTCGAGGCGTTTCCTACGGTCTCGATCATCTCGTCGAGATCGAGAGACGCTGGGAGAACCCCGCGAGCACGACGTGTCGATACCACGATCTCCGGGAGGCAGGCAACTAGCGGTAGCGAGGTATCGATCGGAATAATCTCGTCCGCAGTAGCGATGGTAAACCCACCGAACACAGCGGGAGCGACGTTATCAGCATGCGCTTCGCCCGACACCACCGCCTCACCTTCGGCGGCAACACGAACGAGTTCCTCGTCGGAGAGCCCGAGGTCATAACACGCGTTGATTGCGACTGCAGCCCCCGCCGCACTCGCTGCCGACGAGCCGAGACCCGAGGACGGACGCACTCCCTTGTCGATTTCGATGTGAACGGGTGTGTCAAGTGCCTCCGCGACAACCCCCGCTGTATTCTTTTGGGGATCAGTCGGGATATACCGGCTCCCGGCCCCCGAGATCTCAATAGAGATTTCGGATGCTTCTCTGACACGGAGAACGTCCGCGGGACGGTCGAGCGCCACGCCGAAGACGTCGAAGCCACTGCCCAGATTTGCACTGGTCGCGGGCGCCCGCACGACGACCATGCTCTCACTACCCGGTGGGGGGTGGAAAAAGGTAGCGACACGACCTGTCTCGGCGCGCCCTCTCCCGACTTCGCCCGTCCCTCATCGTGAGCGATGGCATCTCGATTTCACGTGGGGTATCCCTATTTCTCGAGCAAAGCGAGACACAAGCGTCTTTCCCTCCGGGGGTATACGATGGAGCGATGATCGGAGTGGTCGGTGGTGGGATCGCCGGGCTGGCGGCGGCGTACCGTCTCCAGCAACACGGGGAGGAGGTCACGGTTTTCGAAGCGACGGATGACATCGGCGGACTCGCTGCAGTTCACGAGACGGGCGGTGATCCGATCGAGAAATTCTATCACCACCTCTCGCAGTCTGAGGAGACGATCGTCGATCTCGCAGAGGACTTGAATCTCGGGGATGCACTCGAGTGGCGATACAAGTCCGACGGGTTCTACGTCGACGGCATCGTCCACCCGATGGACACCATCTGGCAGATAGCGGCGTATCCCCACCTCTCGCTGTACGACAAGTTCAGGTTAGGAATGCTCACCATGGAGGTCGACGTCCGCGGGGGGATCCCGTCGTTTGACACCTACGAGGACTTTACGGCGTTCGAGGACGTCCCCGTCAAGGAATTCCTGCTCGATCACACGACACGACGAGTCTATGAGAACTTCTGGGAACCGCTCCTCGACGCGAAGTTCGGCTCCCGGACGGAGGATATCTCTGCTGCGTGGTTACTCGGGCGTATCAAATTCCGCGGCGAGCGCGACCTCCTTCGGGGCGAGCAACTGGGTTACGTCGAAGGCAGTTTCGGACGGTTCATCGATGCCTTAGTCGACGCAGTTGGCGAGGAGAACATCGAGACCGGCGCGCCAGTCACTGACCTCACGATCGAGGATGGGTCGGTGACACGGCTGACCGCGGACAAGGGGGGTGGGGGCATCGTGCAGGGGATCGATGACGTCGTGATTGCCACCATGCCGAACGTCCTCGAATCGCTCACCGACCATCCGTGCGAGATCGACTTCCAGGGCACCGTGTGTGCGGTCGTGAGCCTTCCCGAGCAGCTCACCGATACGTACTGGTGCAACTTTCTCGACAACGCCCCCTTCGGTGTGCTCATCGAGCATACGAACTTCGTTCCGGCTGAGCGGTATGGTGGCGAGCACCTTTGCTACCTCGCGAGCTACGTCCAGGAGTACGGGGAGGAGCTATGGAGGATGGACGACGACGAGGTCCGCGAGTACTGGCTTTCCGGCCTCGCCGACCTCTTCCCGGGGTACGAGCGCGGTGACGAGAATTGGATGCATATATCGCGCTATCCTCGCACCGCACCGATTTACGAGCGAGGGTATCTCGATATGATCGTCCCTTACGACCTCTCAGAGGAGGTGGCGGACGGCATATACTACGCTGGAATGGCTAGCCGGGCCCAGTACCCTGAACGAAGTCTCGATGGCGGGATCGAAGCCGGCTTCACCTGCGCCGATCTGATCGCTCACGGCGAGTCGCCGTTCCTCGGCGAGGAGTAGCGCCTACGGTTCGTCCTCTGGCACACCCGGCGCATCGCTCACGTCGACGTCATCCGGTTCTCCCTGTCCTCCGACGACGAGTTCGCCATCTGTGGTCTCGACGTAGGCGTCGTCGGCGAATCCACCTTCGGCGTGTGGATGCTCGGGATCGTCCAGCTTGTCGGGTGTCGCGGGTGCCGTGGGTACGGTGACCGTCCGGAATTCTCCGAGTGGGTCGTCGATCGTGATCTCGTGCTCCTCGAAGAACTCGCGGTAGCGGTCGTAGTGAGCGTCGACTTCCTCTGTCGGGAATTCCATCATTTCCGTCCAGCCGTGGTTGTAAAAGTCAAAATTTGCTTGGATATGCGTGATCTCCCGAGCCTCAGCCTCGGGGTACCCCGCCTCAAGTGCAGCGACGTATGCGTCGATCGTACACTCGAAGAGCGCATCGAGGTGTGCGCGACGTTCTTCTCGGTTCGTCTCTCCTGTTCGTTTGAGAAAAACACCCGTGTGGAGATCCACGAGGCGTTCCCGAACATAGTCACCGAGCACGGGTGTCGTCAGGGCATGCTTCGCGGCGAAGTGCCTGACGTTCTGGCGGAGCTTCATCGCCCGTCACTTCGGCGTCGACGACCTTGAACACCCGGGGACACTACGTGACCGGTTCGATGCACGCTCAGTGTTTCCCGTCACTGAACGCCACCTGGTGACGTTCGGATCATTGGAAAAAGCCATCTTCGGAATCGATGGACATCGCTGCGACGAACGAGATAGCAACCCACATTAACCCCGATACCGAATTCACCGACCATGGTGGAGTCGTACGTGATTGTCGGTGATGGTGTGGCTGGAAGTTCTGCGGCCGAGACCATCCGAGAGGAAGACACGGACGCGGACATCACCATCATCACCGAGGAAGGCGAACCTCTCTATAATCGTATTCTCATTAAGGAGTTCGCGAAAGGGAAGCTCCCTGAAGCCCCACTGGCCATCCACGACGAATCCTGGTACGAAGAGCGGGAAATCCAGCTTGAGTTGAATACGCTTGTCACCGACGTCGATGTCGAGACGAACGAAATCCATACACATGGTGACGAGGTGTACGAATACGACAAGCTCCTCCTCGCTGTCGGAGGGACGCCCCGACAGCTGCCTGTTCCGAATAGTGACGCCGATGGCATTCACCACTTCTGGACGTTTCAAGATGCTCGACGCATCGCGGAACACGCGGAGGCGGCCGACCGTGGCGTTATCGTGGGCGCAGGCCTCCTCGGGATTGACTTCGCCGCAATCTGTGGCGAGCAAGGGGTCGAAGCGGATTACCTCATGCGGGGGGAGTGTTGGTGGCGCTATGCCCTCTCGGAAGAGGGCGCGGAGATCGTCCACGAGGGTATGCGCGAGAAAGGGGTCACTCCGCGATTCGATTCGGGTGTCGAGCGCTTCGACGTCGACGACGAGGGCCATATCGAAGCGGCGATCGATTCGAATGACGTGCGATACGATGCCGACTTCGCTGGTGTCGCGATCGGCCTAAACTTCAACACGGAATTCTTCCACGGTGCTGGTATCGAGACGGATGATGGGATTGTCGTCGATGAGCACATGCGAACGAATCTCGACGACGTCTATGCAGCCGGCGATGTCACCCATTTCTACGATGTCATCCTCGACGATATGACGGCGAACGGGTCCTGGGGATCCGCCAAAGAGCAAGGCAATGTAGCCGGCGCGAATATGGTGAACGGCCACGGTACCGAGGAGTTCAGGTGGGTTCCATCGTATTCAATCACCCACTTCGACTTTCCGTTCCTCTCGTTCGGTCATCCGACGATCGGCGATGACGCGGCCGAACGGCTCTACGGGGATGACGAGTGGCGGCGTCTCACGTTCAAGGATGGGAAGTTGATCGGTGGCGTCCTCATCGGCAATCTCGCACCACAGAGTGCCTACAAGACATTGATCCGCGAGGAGCGATACGTCGCGGATCAAACGGATGCTTTACTCGCCGAGAACGTGGACGCCGACGACTTCGCGCCTGCTCAAGAACAGTAACGACATCGGTCCTCGCGAACCCGGTTCCGAAGCCGTTTTGCGGTCCAGCCCGCGAGAACACAGTATGGAAGCTCAGCGCGGCGAGATGACCCTGGCATTCGAACTCGCGGCTCTGCAGGCCCTCGCCGATCCGAACGCGGTCTTCGACGATGCTCGTCGGTGGAGTGCCTACGTCGGCGTCGTTTCAGACGAGCCTACCTACGTCGTGACGAACTACACGCGAAAACGCCGCATCCGCCAGGACTTTTTCTCCGGTCCCAAGGGCAAGGGCGAGAGTCTCGCAAGCGTCAGGAACCAATTCGACACCGATCGCCACGTCTTCGTGGGGACCACTGAAACTGACCGGGAGCTTGCCGAGGAACACGGCTGGGAGTACCTCGACGTCGAGGAGGCCGCAACAGCAGCCGAGTGGTCACTGGCAACGGAGACGGACGAGGAGACGGTGGCGGAAGAGGATCAGCGCGACGATTGGCCGTAACCAACATGTCACGTTGCATATTCTTAAGGGGACGCGCTACGGCATCCCTCGCATGTCGCTCGACATCGGTGAGGCCCTGAGCGAAGGATTCGACAGGACGTTCTCCCGAAACGGCCTGGTCTTGATCGGTGTGTTTGTCATCTTCGGGTTCGTCAACACGGTTGTTCAGCAATCGTATAATTTAGTCCAGTACGAACAGTTCGACCCGGCACCGTTTTTCTCGGAGTTCGAGGGGATCCCCTTCGAGCAAGCGGAGATCCAGGAGTTCATGGATCAGGCAATGCAACAGGCCTCGACGCTTGCGTATCTCGACGGGCTATCACTCCCCGTGCTATTTGCGCTGACACTCGTGTTCGCGTTCGTCGCGGAGGCGATCCGCATCGTCGCCGTCCGAACGTTCGTGAGCGAGGAGACCGCGTCGATTCCTGGATCACTCGTCCGCCGGAACATCGCCTGGGCGACGGTAAATGGCGTTATCGGGGGACTCGTCGTGTTGATCTTGATCGTCATTGGACTGATCCTCCTGGTCCTTCCCGGGCTGTTCCTCGCGGTGACGTTGTATTTCGTCCGGCAGGAGATCGCCGTCGAAGACAAGAATTTCGTCGATGCGATGACCGACAGCTGGAGGCTAACGAAGGGAAGCCGATTCCAGGTTTTTGCCCTCGCTGCGATCCTCGTAATCCTCGGATTCGGCGTGTCGATCGTCGCGGATATCTTCTTGGTCATGGGGGCGACGGTGGCGTCGATCGCCAGCATCGTTCTCCTCGCGGTCGTCGGGACGTTCAGTATCGCCTCGGTGGCTCGGGCCTACGAGCAATTGCGAGCCGAACGAACCCAGACGGATGAGCTCGACCCATACCTCGATGAGGATCTGGATTCCATCTGAAGGGATTCGCGGCCCTTATACGATCATAGTCGCAATTTCCGTCCGTGGCAGAACCCCGGATTCCCGGTGAGAGCGAGGGACTGGAACTCCCGTGTGGCGAGTCGGTCCGCCCTCACCAGCTCGACCTCGGCATGCGTGAGCTCTCCTGTCGCTGTGGCGAGACACACGCGGTCGTCATGGATGTCCATCCACCGACACGGTTCCTCCCACGCTTCCTCGTCGACGTCCTACGCGAGGGGATCGAGACCGCGGACGAGTTCGATACCTTCGGGACACCACATCTCATGGGCCTCGTCCTCGAGGAGTTCCCCGGTGACCTCGTGAGTCACGATGCTAGCGATGATGGGACGGTAGGATACGCGATGCTCTGGATCGCGGACTTCGACGCACGCCGGCTCCACGAAACGATCGTCGAACTCGTCATCGAGTTGATGGACCACGCGGTGAGCCATGCCGACGAGAATGCAGTGAGCGAGTTCGAGGAGGCAATGCTGACCTTCGATGTGAGCGAATTCGTCGAGCAATACCGGGACGAGCGGGAGACGAGTGCGGACGACGTGCCCGGATATTCCCGGGGCTAACGGCTGTCCGACACCGTTACGAATTTCGAAATCACTCTTCGACTATCGCATTATATCGTGGCTCTTATTACGATGTGCGAACTCCGAACAGACAGACATGAGCGAGCACGAGGACCGCACTATCCTCTTGATCGGGAGTGGACCTATCCAGATCGGACAGGCGGCCGAGTTCGATTACTCCGGCGCGCAGGCATGCCGGGCGCTGCAGGAGGAGGGTGCTCGAGTCGTCCTCGTGAACTCGAATCCGGCGACGATCATGACGGACCCGGAAATGGCCGACGAAGTATATCTCGAGCCGATCACGACGGAAGCCATTTCGGAGATCATTCGGGCGGAGCAGCCCGATGGCGTGATTGCGGGGTTAGGAGGGCAGACTGGCCTCAACGTCACGGCCGAACTCGCCGAGGAGGGCGTCCTGGAGGAACACGACGTCGAGATCATGGGTACGCCCCTCGACACGATCTATGCGACTGAGGACCGGGACTTGTTCCGTCAACGGATGGAGACGATCGGCGAGCCGGTGCCGCAGTCGGTGACGATCGAGTCCGTCGAGGCTGTCGACGATGCAGTCGACGAGGTCGGCGGGTTGCCCGTCATCATGCGGACGACGTACACCCTCGGTGGTGCAGGATCGGGCGTAATTCACGACATGGCGGAGCTACGTGATCGTGTCCGCCAGGGGCTTCGTCTCTCCCGGAACAACGAGGTGATGATCACCGAGTCCATCGACGGCTGGATCGAACTCGAGTACGAGGTAATGCGCGATGCAGACGATTCCTGTATCATCATCTGCAATATGGAGAACCTGGATCCAATGGGGATCCACACGGGGGAGTCGACGGTCGTTACCCCTTCGCAGGTGATCCCCGACGAAGGCCACCAGGATATGCGTAACACGGCGCTGAAGGTGATCCGCGAACTCGGGATCCAGGGCGGCTGCAACATCCAGTTCGCGTGGCGCGACGACGGCACCCCCGAAGGCGAATATCGTGTCGTCGAGGTCAATCCCCGCGTCTCGCGCTCTTCTGCCCTTGCCTCGAAGGCGACGGGCTATCCGATTGCCCGCGTGACCGCGAAGGTCGCGCTCGGGAAACGGCTCCACGAGATAGAGAACGAGATCACCGGTGAGACGACTGCGGCGTTCGAACCTGCGATCGACTACGTGGTCACCAAGGTGCCACGGTGGCCGATCGATAAGTTCCCGGAGACGGACTTCACCCTCGGCACGGCGATGAAGTCGACGGGGGAGGCGATGGCGATCGGTCGAACCTTCGAGGAGTCGCTGTTGAAGGCGCTCCGCTCCACCGAATACGAGCCAGCGGTCGACTGGGACGAGGTGAGTGACGAAGAGCTGGAAGACGAGTATCTCGCGCGCCCCTCCCCAGACAGGCCGTATGCGATTTTCGAAGCCTTCGATCGTGGCTACACGACGGAGGAACTCTCCGAGCTGACGAGAATACGTGAATGGTACATCGAGCGCTTTGGTCGGGCTGCAACGGCCGCGGATGCGGCTGGGGACGGCGACTTCGAGGACGCTGCGGAGCTCGGATTTACCAATGGCGAAATCGCGGCGATGGCCGACCCGGACGCCGGAGACGAGCTCCGGGCAGACGGCGACGGTATCTCCGCGGCCGATCATACCAGTGGCATCTGGCCCCGCGAGCGTGACGGTGGCGTCTCTGTCGATACCGTGGAAGCCGACGTCCCCGATCGGACGTACAAGCAGGTAGATACCTGCGCGGGCGAGTTCGCGGCGACGACGCCGTATTACTATTCCGCACGTGAACCGGGAATCGACGTGGGCCGGAACGAGGTCCAGGCGGAGCAGGATACCGAGTCAGTCGTCATCGTCGGTGCGGGGCCGATCAGGATCGGGCAGGGTGTCGAGTTCGACTACTGTACTGTCCACGCGGTCCGCGCACTACGCGAAGAGGGAATCGAGACCCACATCGTCAACAACAATCCCGAGACCGTCTCCACGGACTACGATACGTCGGACGGGCTGTTCTTCGAGCCGATCACGGCAGAAGAGGTCGCGGACGTGATCGAGACTACTGGAGCGGATGGCGTCATGGTCCAGTTCGGGGGACAAACGTCGGTCAACATCGGCGATCCCTTGGAAGCCGAGCTCGAACGTCGCGGACTCGACTGTGAGCTGATGGGGACAACCGTCGATGCCATGGATCTCGCGGAGAACCGGGACCGGTTCAACGCGTTACTGGCGAAGCATGGTATCGCGCAGCCGGTGGGTGGAAGTGCGGAGAGCGAGCAGGAGGCACTCGAACTCGCACATGACATCGGCTATCCAGTCTTGGTACGGCCGAGCTACGTCCTCGGTGGACGTGCTATGGACGTCGTCCACGATGACGACGACCTCAAAACCTACATCGAAGAAGCAGTTCGTGTGAGTCCGGACCACCCAATCCTCGTCGATGAATTCCTCGAGGATGCGGTCGAGCTCGACGTGGACGCCGTCTCCGACGGGGACGACGTCCTCATCGGGGGCATCATGGAACACGTCGAGTCCGCGGGAGTCCACTCCGGGGACTCCGCATGCGTGATTCCACCCCGCTCACTGGGGCGCGAGGTGAACAGAAAAGTGCGCGAGGTCGTCGAGGATATCGCGACCGAGCTCGATACGGTCGGGCTCTTGAACGTGCAGTTGGCGGTGAAGGACGAGAACGTATACGTCCTTGAGGCTAACCCTCGTTCCTCGCGTACTGTCCCGTTCGTCTCGAAGGCGACGGGTGTTCCCATCGCGAAGATCGCTGCGAAAGTCATGGTGGGCAACTCGCTCGACGACCTCGACGTTGAGGAGCAGGTCCCGGAGAAGATGAGCATCAAAGAGGTCGTCCTTCCATTCGACAGGCTGCCCGAATCCGACCCGCGTCTCGGTCCGGAGATGAAGTCCACGGGCGAGGTTATGGGTACGGCGGCGACCTTTGGAAAGGCCTATGACAAGGCCCAGGACGCGACCGGCAAGCCAATACCGTCCAGCGGGACCGCCGTTATCGACCTGTCGGACGACGAATTCCCCGATCCAGACAGTGATGAGGGGCGGGCGCTCCTCGAGGGCTACGCCACACACTTCGAGCTCGTCGATGTCGCTGACGACGACGAGTTCGAGGAACTGATCATCGCAGGCGAAATCGACTTTATCGTCTCGCGCCGGCGCGATCCCCTGCGGACGGCAGTCGAAGAGGACATCACCTACTTCTCGACCTACCCCAGCGCGAAAGCTGCGCTCGAGGCCCTGGAGGCGAAGGACCAACCAATCGACGTGCAGTCGATCCAGAATCGCCCGAAAATGGTCGAGTATTGGGGACAGCCGAAAACTGAATAAGAACGCACCACGGGCTGGATCCGGGCGAAGATAGTGGTCTCGTGCGTCGCATCCAGCCAGTCATGAAGTCGACGTTTCGGTGATCGCCTCCAATCGTTTCGCAGCCGAACCAGTTCGGATAGGGACCGACGTGGCCGGACTGCCGTGTCTTCCACACATGTCTGTCGGCGACGGTGCCCACGATCAGGAATTCGATTGTCGTCCGTCGATACAGCTACCGGTGATCAGTTTGCCGTGACGGTTTCGTTCTCTTGTTCCTCGGCGAGGTCCAACACGTCGTCGAAGAAGGAAAGGGAGTCGTGGGGCCCGGGATGTGCCTCGGGGTGGTATTGCCGAGTGATAATCCCCAATTCCGCCGAGTCGAGGCCCTCCGGCGTGTCGTCGTTGACATTCACCTGTGTGACCTCGAGGTCCCCTGGATCCGCGACCGTGTAGCCGTGGTTTTGGGTCGTCATGACCACTTTCCCCGACCCGAGATCCTTGACGGGCTGATTGACGCCGCGGTGGCCAAACTCCATCTTCTCGGTGTTCCCGCCGAGCGCGTTCGCGACGACCTGCTGGCCGAGACAGATGCCCGCGATCGGGAGCTCCCCCGCGATATCCGCGACGAGATCCTCCGCGTGATCGAAGTTTTCGGGGTCACCCGGTCCGTTGGAGACAAAGAGGAGGTCCGGCTCTACGGCCGCTATGTCCTCCCGGGTGGCATCGTAGGGGAACACCGTGACGTGAGCGTCGCGTTCCCGAAGGGATTCGAGAATCGACCCTTTCGCGCCACAGTCGATCAACGCGACCTTCGGACCGGATCCCTCATAGACGGCGGGCTCCGTGACGCTAACCTGCGCACCGATATCCCGGTGATCAGACATATGGGGGCAGCTTTCGAGTTCCTCCTTGGCGGCCTCGGGTGTGGCGTCCGGGCCGGCAGCAACGCCACATTTCATCGCGCCCCGTTCACGGATATCGAGGACGAGGTCCCGGGTGTCGACCGTGTCGACGGCCGGGGTGTCCTCTGCGTCGAGCCATTCGACGACATCGTCGGTAAGGTCGCGTGCGACGACGGCATTCGGGTGGATGCGGTCCGACTCGAATCGCTCGGATCGGACGCCGTAGTTTCCGATGAGGGGGTACGCGAACGTCAAGATCTGTTCCTCATAGGAGGGATCGGTAAGAGACTCCTCGTACCCCGTATACGCGGTCGTGAACACCAGTTCGCCGTTCGCGCGCCCCGGAACGCGAGCGCGTGCCTCGACGACACGGCCGTTCTCCAGTGCGATATAGGCGTCCGACATCATCCTCACCGACGATACCTCGGCCCATAAGGGTTACGAGAAACGTACGATAGATGCCCAATCGACCGCGAGGTTCGAAGCGAAGTTACGAAATTCGTAACACTGAAGTCGCCCAGGGTGGTAGATTCCCATCTCAATGTCGTCGGCGATGGACGAACTCGACCGGGAGATCGTGAGCATCCTCCGGCGCGATGCCCGGACACCATATACCGAGATCGCTGACGAGGTAGGGACGTCTGAAGGAACGATCCGAAATCGGGTAGAGCGGCTGACGGCGGAGGGCGTGATCGAGCGATTTACCGTCGCGACGCGGACCGGGAACGTCAAGGCCATGATCGAGGTCGAGGTCGACGTCGATGTGGACACCGCTGCCGTCTCGGAGCAATTGTCGGAATGGGAGGAGGTCGACTTCGTCTGGCAGGTATCCGGTGAAGAAGATATCGTGGTCGTGGTCGACGCGACCGACACGGAGAGCGTCAATGAACTCATCACGCGGGCACGGAGTATGGATGACGTCATGAGTACCAAGACACGGCTCATCCTCGACGAGCGGTTGGGGTGAGATACGGACACTCCACGGTGGGAGTGACCCGAGCGGGTTGATACGAGGGACACATCACGAACACGTTCCGAAGCGCGTATCAGTCAGGTTACCCTCTTGCTTCCCATGAGTACGGACGAGGCTCCCGCAGTTGAGAGGGGGACCGCGGGGGAGTCCCTCGAGCACGACAACGCTGCCCAGGAGGTCATTGCTGTCGATGCTGATGACAACGAACAGGGCGTCGTGAACCGCCTCGACGCCCACACCGGTGATGGGATCCGTCATCGCGCGTTCACCTGTCTCGTCTTCGACGAGGATGACCGATTGCTACTCGCCCAGCGTGCCCCGGGAAAGCGGCTCTGGGATACGTACTGGGACGGGACTGTCGCCTCCCATCCCGCGCCCGGTCAAACCCAACAAGACGCGACTCGTCAGCGCCTTGGCGAGGAGCTAGGGATTACACCGGACCAGTACGATGATCTTCGGGTGACGGACCGGTTCGAGTACAAACGGCACTACGCAAATCAGGGCCTTGAGTGGGAGGTCTGTGCCGTCCTCAAGGCGACGTTGGTGGACACGACGCTCGACCCTGACGAGGACGAAATCGCGGGTCTACTGTGGGTGGACTACGAACATCTGCACGACCATCCGAAGTGGTATCGCCAGCTCCGGTTATGCCCGTGGTTCGAGATCGCGATGCGCCGGGACTTCTCCTAAAGTCTCACTCCGTCGTCGTCACCCACACTGCCAGCACTGCCAGAAGAACTGCGGGAACGAGTGGGAGCACCAGGAACGCGAACCGGAAGGGAATCGCGACGACATTCCTCGCGTTGAGGTAAATGAGGAGCGGGATACCGAGGAATGAGACGAGGACGGCTGCAACGAGTACCCAACCCTGCCATCCGAACTCGCGGTCTGTCGCTGGCGGGTCGCCGGTGGAATGGTGTACAGGACTCTCGTCAGTCACACCGGATTCATCATTTTGCTGCACGGCGGTTTCATCGCTCATATCCACCCTCCGCGGCGGTCCGGTTCACAACCATTCCTTCCACTCCGGACCGTGAATGATGCGACCATGCGAGTGAACGATGTCTCGGTATCATGGCCCCACTGTGCATATCACTACGTGTCGCCCATCAGTAGAAGGACGTTCTGGTATTGGGCCCCGTGAATCAGCCTCTGTCGCCGCTCTTGGAATCTCACCGAACGTCGTCAGTCCCAACGCATTCATGGGCTCCGGGGGCGACCGGCGTTCAACCTCTCCGTCCCACTACACGCGTAGTTTGAACGGCAGCGCATGAATCAGCTAATCGGTGTACTGGAGCTCACCTCCCCGCTCTTCCCGTATCCCATCGACCCACCACTTTATGCCTCGCGGGTCGGATCCTCCCGACATGGTCGACTCCCAGGAGCAGGATACTCGGCGTGGGCTCGACACAGAGTCCGATGATCCGACTCCCGATGAAGCCGACCACGAGGAAACAGAGAACCACCGACACCACCATCACGACGTCGAAACGGTTGGTGTTGCGATCCTGACTGTCTCTTCCTCGCGGACGCTCAAGGAGGATCCAAGTGGTGACGCGATCGAGACAGCGGTCACTGCAGAGGGCCACGATGTCGTCACTCGTGAGCTCGTTGGCGACTCGTATGATTCCGTCCAGCAGTCGGTCGATGGCTTGCTCCGCCGGAAGGACGTCGATCTCGTGATTTCGACTGGCGGGACCGGTATCACGCCGGACGACGTGACTATCGACGCGGTGCGTCCGCTCTTATCGAAGCGGCTCCCCGGATTTGGTGAACTCTTCCGACGACGCTCAGAAGCCGAAATCGGCACACGGGCGATCGGGACTCGCGCGACCGCAGGCATTGCCAATGGAGTAATCGTGTTTTGTCTCCCCGGAAGCGAGAGTGCAGTGACACTCGGGACTGAGGAGCTCATTCTTCCCGAAGCCAGTCACCTCGTCGGGCTCGTCCAGCGAGGACAAGAAGACGCCGAGGACGAGTCCCCATCGTCGAACGGACCGGAGTGATCGTCCGTGCCGACTGTTCGAACGGTGGTCATCCGAACGTACCGAGGTGCGCTTCCGACGCTCCTTGTGAGCGCGGCTGGCGGACTGCTCGCCGGGCTCGTCCTCGGCGGTATGGAACGTGAACTCGAGGCTGTCGCAGGGCTTCTCGTAGTCGTTCCGGCGTTCCTCGCGATCCGGGGAAGCGTGTATGGGTCCCTCGGTGCGAGATTGTCGAGCGCGCTCCACCAGGGTTTGATCGAACCCAGTGTGACACGTTCAGATCGACTCCTCACCGCGATCGCCGCAGCACTCCTCAACGGGCTCCTGGCGTCTGCCTTCGCCGCCATCGCGACTGTCGGTGTCCTCTCCGCGCTCGGTCGACCGGTCGCCCCGGTTTGGGTGCTTCTTGCGATCGCGCTTCTCGGGGGCCTGATGGCGGGCATCGTCCTCTCGAGTGTTATCGTCGTCGTGGTGTTTGTCGGATACCGTCGTGGCCTCAACCCGGACGACATTGTCGGTCCAGCGGTGACAACAGCGGGGGACGTCTTCGGGATCCTCGCGCTCCTCATTGCCACGGAAGCCGTATTGCTACTCTGGTGAGTGCTCGTGTAATTATACGAGGAGGAGGACGACGCCCAGGAGGACGATAACGCCCAGAACGTCACACACGTTCGTCACGATCGGGATGACGACGTTGTCTGGGTCGAGCTGGAATCGGTACGCGGCGTACGTGGCAACGAGCGTAACGAGGATTGCGAGGATAGCGAGAACGATCCCCGACGTCGTTGCGACGAGGACGACGGTCACGAGTGGGAGCTCTTGAGTCGATACGAGCCCCGTCAAAACCCATGCAGCGGTACCGACGAGCGGGAATACCGTCACCGCGAGTGCAAGGGTCGAGAGGGCACCGCCACGGAGGATCGGATCGTCCGGGTGAAACGAGAGTGTGCCCAGGTGAAACGCGGTCGAGGTGCGAGACGCGAGGATGCTTCCAAGGTTGCCTGCAGTCCCGATCATAACTGGCACGAGAACCAAGATCGACGGGTTTGTGAGGAGTGTATCAGCGAATGAGTCGAGGACGATCCCGCTTCCGAGTATCTCGAGGAGGGTGAGTACAACGAGGATCGGGAGGATCGACCGCGTGATATCGCGGATACTCCATGCTGTCACCATTCGTACGCTCAGGTATCGACGTCGATATCGCGATCGCCAGCCAGTTCAGCAAGCGTCTCGGCGCCAGCCCGCGTCCCCTTCGCGATGAGTACGTCACCTGCTCGGAGGTCGGTCGATGGCCCCGGCGAAACGATCCATTCGCGTGTCTCGCCCGTGCCTCGACGAACGGCAATAACTGTCGTCCCGGTTCGCGTCTTCACGGCAGCATCACCGATGGTCTGTCCGGCCAGCGCCCCCTCAGCGACTTCGACCCGGACGATGACCTCGTCGCTTTCCATGACCGCCTCACTCACAACGGGGTGCGTCCCGATCCCCCGGAGGACCCCTTCGCTGATTTCGAGCGCCGCATCGGAGATCACTTCCGTCGATTGGGCGAGGTGAATCAGTCCCCGGAGGGATTCCGGATCGCCACCTTTGGCGACCGACCGAAGCACCCATATTTCGAATCGCGACTGGAGGGCGTCAACCTCAGCCTCGAGCTCGAACACTTCCTCCGCGAGTTCCTCGTCCTCCAGAAGGAGTGCCGAGTAGGCGAGGTCGACGGCCAATTCGCTCATGTTCTTCATCAGCACGATCGAGTCTACTGCCCGCTCGAGGTCATCGATCGAATGTGCTTCCTCGGGTGGCGGCTCGTATTCCTCGCCGGTAATCTCGGGATAGGTCACTTCGAGTGCGTCCTCCGGTCCCCTGCAGAGGAGCACGTCCCCTGCAACGAGCTCCGTCGTCGCATCAGGGTTCAAAAGCCAGTCTCCAGTGCGCCGGATAGCGATGACACGGACGCCAGAGGTCGTCTCGAGGTTGATGTCACCGAGAGTCCGACCCGCGAACGGAGAATTGGGAGCGAGTTCTGCACGCACGAGTGTTTCGACTGCCTCTGGGAGTGCACCCCGCATCGCACCCGGCAGGCCGACCCCGTGCGAAACGATTTTGGCGATATCACCCGCCGCGTCGCTGATCTTCTCCGCTGCACCGACGATCCCGAGAACAGGGGCGAGTGCTTCGGCATCCTCCGGATTACGGGCGGCCATGAGCAGACTCATCCGGGCCCGGAGCTGGAGGACGTCCATCTCGTCCTCGAGTTCGATTACCTCCGCGGCGATCTGCGCGTCGTCGAGGAGGACCCCCGAGTACGCCAGGTCGATCAGTAACTCCGCGAGGTCTTTCATCTCGGTGAGAAGGGCCTTCACACTCACGGGTTCGTATTCGACCGAGTCGTCAGCCGCCATTGTCGGTGGTGAGACGGCCTGGGCCAAAGGTGTTTCCGCCACGCCGGGCTCACGCGGGATATCGAAATCGTCGGTGTCGACGAGCATCCACAGGTTCGTCGAGTGGCCCGTAGTAGACACCTAGGTACGTGCGCTCCCACCACCGACCCGTTTCTCGCCGCTCGGCAGGTGTCGTGTAGCGATACCGATACCGGAGTGCACGAATATGTTCCGGCCCCTCGTCCGGAAATGGATCGTAGCGAAGAAGAGACTGGACGCTCTCGTCACTCTCGAGGAGTTTGGCGAGGAGTCGTGGGAACCATGGTGAACGGACGGGAGACGGGGCCATGGCGGCGAACCACAGTTGCCAGTCAAGTCGGAGGTGGTAGGGGGCAATCTGTGGCGGCCGTCTCCGCGGGTCGGTCGGTTTTCCGGGGAATTCGTACGTCTTCCA